>CALXQE010000032.1 GCA_944390495.1 uncultured Clostridia bacterium | reverse complement strand
ATCCGCCGTACCAATCCGACGCAGTAACATCAAGACATTCACCGCTTCTATATTCAACAGTTTCAATATCTGTAATTTCCATTGCCATTTTAAGAAATTCTCCGCGTGTTACCGTACCGTCAGGATTAAACTCTGTCTGCGAAACACCGTTGACAACACCTCTCTGTGACAAATCGTCTATTATTCCTTCTGCCCAATGTCCCTCGGTATCGCTAAAATGTGCTGCACTCGCTGTAACAACCGTAGCAGATACCGTAAGTGCCACCGCTGCCAAAAATTTTATTTTCATATATATCTCCTATTTAAGTAAATTTACTAATCTGTTTATAACCGTTGCCGCCTGTGCTCTTGTTAAATTATCTTTAGGTACAAATATTCCCTCACCCATTCCTTCAACAAGACCATATGATACCGCACCGTCAATACTGTTGACATATTCTTCATAAATATCACTGTCAACAAATCCAACTACACTCGGAAACGGTGTTATATCCATTTCCTCATCAGAATTCTTAATTGCATAAGATAAGCAGTTCATAGCAATCACTGCCATTTCTTCACGTGTTATTGCTGTATCGCCGTTAAACTCACCTGTGTATACATTTACATCTGCCGTTACAGCTTCACTTTCTTCCGTTGCCTCTGCAAGTGTTTTTGTAACTTTTTCGACTTCGCAGTTATCTATCATTTTTTCAGGAATAAGGTCTTTATCTAATGCACCCTGCAGATAATAACAGTACCAATCACTATTTTCGGCATCAAGGCACTCACCTTCTCTGTATGCGTGACCTACAATTCCGGCTGCATCCATTGCCATTTTCAAAAACTCTCCACGAGTTACCGTATCTTCAGGATTAAACTTACCGTTTCCGTCACCTTCAACTATACCTTTATCCGAAAGAGCTTTAATATAAGTTTCTGCCCAGTGACCGTCAATATCAGTAAATGTTTCCTCTCCCTTTAAATACTGTGCAAGTTCCGATATTTCAGTCTTTACAGCTTCAGCTACCAATGACGCAGTAAGGTCTGCACCCTTTGCTTTCATGTGGGTTGTATCGTTTGTTCCAACGGGATAAGCTTTGCTTTCAAGCATTTCACACACAAAATACCCTGAAAGTACTTCGTTTTTATCCATTGTATTCCACTTGTCAGTCATTATTCTGTTAATATCAATAAACTTGCAGTCTGTTTCCTCTGCAATTTCACGAGTTGGGTCTGCATAATCCTGACGTGATTCCATAAAATTATTATTTTCTTCGTCCCACCAACCGGCAGCCGAAGCAGTCATAAGTACAGGTATTCCGCCTCGTTTTTCAACTTCACCCATGTACTTTTCTGTTATAAGCTTTTTATAATCTTCAACGCTTATATATCTTTCAGGTTTATTTTCCGCACCGTCATTTATACCAAACTGTATAAACACATAGTCGCCGGGACACATCTCTGTAAGTATCTTATCAAGTCTGCCGTCATTATCATAGCTCTTTGAACTTCTTCCAGCCATTGCTCGGTTTTCTATTTTTACTTCGTCGGTGAAGTAATCACTAAACATTTGCCCCCAACCGGTCTGCGGATAAACTGTTTCATAATTATAGGTTTGAGCCGTTGAGTCACCTGCAATATATATTGTCGGTTTTTCCGCTTTCTCACGAGGCGGCAGCTCCTTTATTTCTATCTCCGTTACATTTGGATTTTCACCTATAACCTGTACCGTTATTTTTCCGTCTTTCGGTACAACGCTTTGTTCATTTTCCTGAGTCTTTCCTGCCTCAAGGGTGTATGCCCTTACACGCTCACCGCCGTTTATATAAATATTAGCTTGTGTTTCAGTGTCACCGCCTGTTGTAACAGTTACAGTATAGTCACCGTCAGGCACCTCAACTTCTTTAACTATTCCGTCCTCACTATCAGCCTTTACCGATGTCATATCAAATATTTCATAATAGAGTTCTTCTGCCTTAACAACAGGAACCATAATTGTTCCCATCACTGATGATGCTAATACTAATGATAATATTTTTTTCAATTTCATATTGTTTCACCTCTCTTTTTATTATATAATATTTAATAGCAAAAAGCAATATAAAATACGGCTGTTAATTTATAAAATGAATAATACAATAATAACCGTGAATACTAAATAAAAAAGAAAGGCGGAAATTTTATGTTAAGAGGAAAAGTTGCAGTTATCGGTGCCGGTTTTGTTGGCTCAACCACGGCTTATACAATTATGCTTAAAGGATTATTCCAGGAAATAGTCCTTATCGACATCAACAAAGACAAAGCTGAAGGCGATGCACTTGATATGGCACACGGTGTATCATTTCAAAAACCGGTAAATATTTACAGTGGTGACTGGCAAGACTGTAAAGGTGCAGACATCGTAATAATAACAGCGGGTGTAAACCAAAAGGTCGGCGAAACAAGAATTGATCTTTTAAAACGAAATGCAGATATTTTTAAAAGCATTGTTGACAATGTTATGAAATACGCATCTGACGATGTGATACTTCTTACGGTAACAAATCCTGTTGATATTTTAACCTATATTACTTACAAGCTGTCAGGTCTTCCAAAATCACAGGTAATAGGTTCAGGAACAGTTCTTGACACTTCACGTTTAAAATATCTTATGAGCCGTCACACGGGTGTAGATGCAAGAAGCTGTCACACTTATATTATCGGCGAACACGGTGACAGTGAAGTTGCCGCATGGAGCATAACGAATATTGCCGGAATGAATATGCAAAGATTTTTCGAAAATTTCGGAAAATGCACAGACAGCGACTTACAAAAAATGTATGAAGAAGTAAAAAATTCTGCATACGATATTATAAAGAAAAAAGGTGCAACATACTACGCTATTGCAGCAGCAGTTGCACGAATAGTCGAATGTATTTCAGGTGCGGAAAACTCTATACTGACAGTTTCCGCCATTTTAAACGGCGAATACGGTATAGAGGATATTGCACTTAGTGTTCCTACACAGCTTAGTGTCAATGGAGTTGAGCGTATTCTTGACGTTCCCTTTAACGAAAAGGAACTTGCAGGTCTTAGAAACAGTGCTAAAACACTAAAGGACAGCTTAAAATCAATCGGTTTTTAAATCGTAAATAATAGCATTACAGATTGCGGCGGCCACATTTGAGCCGCCTTTTCTGCCCTTTGCAACAATATACGGTACACCGGCAGTCATAATAAGTTCCTTTGCATATACAACATTTACAAATCCAACAGGTACACCTATTATTGCAACAGGATTTATTTTACCGCTTTTTATTAGCTCATAAAGTTTAATAAGTGCGGTTGGTGCATTACCCACTGCAATAATACACTTCTTTTTTAATTTTGACGCTTTCTCCATACTTGCAGACGCACGTGTAGTTCCGTTTTCCTTTGCACTTTCTGCCACATCACTGTCAGACATAAAACAATGTACCTTACCGCCAAACTCCAAAAGCCTGTTTTTATTTATGCCTGAACGTGCCATTTGCGTATCAGTTACTATATCTGCTCCGTTTTTTATTGCGTCCTTTATTATATCAATAACGTTTTCAGAAAAGCACAAATTTTCCACATAGTCAAAATCCGCAGTAGTATGAATTACACGCATAACCACTTTTTTTATCTTTTCGTCTATTTCCTGTTTAAGTTCACTTTCTATTATTTCAAAACTCCGTCTTTCAATTTCTGACGGAAGTATGTTTTCAAATTCCATTAAAATTCTACTCCCTCTCTTGCGGTTATACCCCTATCGTAAGGGTGCTTTATCTTTTTAATCTCCGAAACATAGTCAGCTTTTTCAATAAACCATTCATCAGGGTCACGACCTGTAAGTACGAGTTCACCGATGTAACTTTTCACTATTTCACGCACCATATCCTTATCACAAAGTCCGTAATTATACGCCACAAAAATTTCATCAAGAACTATCATATCAAAATCATTCATATTTTTAATAACATAGCTTAAATTATCATTGTGATTTTTCGTTATATTTTCTTTATTCTCATCTGACATACTTCTGAAAAAACCGTAATTTTTATCACATCTCATTACTTTAACATTTTCTTTTAGTATTTCAAGTTCACCTGTATATGACCCTTTTAAAAACTGAACAAATAGGACTTTCTTTCCGTATCCTGCCATTCTTACAGATAAACCTATTGAGGCAGTTGTCTTTCCTTTGCCGTCGCCGCAGTAAATGTGTATCATACTATACCTCCCTGTTTAGGATTTTATAAATCATTTCCATATCAATGTTTTCCCTTACCATATCAGCAAGCCTGTCGTATTCTTTCTCACGCAAAGCGTCATTGTCTATATTGCTTATTTCTCCCATGTCAATGCCCTTTTCATAACATAGGCATTTTATAATTTGAGCGGCACATTTATCAAAAATCCCATGAACATAACTTCCGTACACATTGTTTTTACAATAACCGTCATGTTTTCCGTTGTCAAGCTCTGTCATTTCCATTGCAGTACTTTGTCCCATGTGTATCTCGTACCCTTCAAATTCTACATCTCTTAAAGACTTTAATACACCGTCTATATTTTTAAATTTACCCTTTACACGTGTTCGTGTTTTTTCACTGCCAAACTGTGTCACAATCGGTAAAAGCTCCATACCTCTTACTTCACCGCCGCTTTCAGCATTTACATCGTCAATTATCCTACTCCCGAGCATCTGATAACCGCCGCAAATACCAAAAACAACGCACCTGCTTTTTTTAATCGCCCCTTCAAGTCCGTTTTCACGCATCCAAAGTAAATCAGTAATTGTGCTTTTGCTTCCCGGAATGATTATCATATCAGGATTTTTAAGCTCTCGTACACTTTTAATATACCTCACCGATACGCCGTCAATACGCTCAAAAACATTAAAATCAGTAAAATTTGAAATTTTCGGCAAATGAATAACCGCTATGTCAATTATACCTTTTTTATTGTTCTGTAATCTTTCGGATAAACTATCCTCGTCGTCTATATCAAAATTACCGTAGGGTACAACTCCTACCACAGGCTTATTTGTAAGATTATTAATCTCATCAAGACCCGGCTGTAAAATAGATTTATCGCCTCTAAACTTGTTTATAACAACACCTTTAATCCTCTCTTTTTCATCTTCATCAAGAAGCATAACTGTACCGTAAAGCTGTGCAAATACACCGCCTCTGTCAATATCACCTACCAAAAGTACAGGTGCGTCTGCCATTTTTGCCATACCCATATTTACAATATCATCTTGTTTTAAATTAATCTCTGCCGGACTTCCTGCACCTTCAATAACTATAATGTCGTATTCCTCACTTAGCTTATTATACGCACTCATAATTTCAGGAATAAGCTGTTTTTTATATTTAAAATAATCAGCAGCCGTCATATCACAGCGTACCTCACCGTTTACAATAACCTGCGAGCCTTTGTCGGTGGTTGGCTTTAAAAGTATAGGGTTCATATATACACTTGGTTCTATTCCTGCCGCCTGTGACTGCATTACCTGTGCCCTGCCCATTTCAAGACCGTCTTTTGTTATGTATGAATTTAATGCCATATTCTGTGACTTAAATGGTGCCACACGGTATCCGTCCTGTTTAAATATTCTGCACAGTGCCGCCGCAATTACGCTCTTTCCGGCATTTGACATTGTGCCCTGTATCATTATCACTTTAGCCACTGATTTCACCAAGCTTTCTTATAAGTTCTATGTTTTCCTCATGCGTTTTTACAGCAATACGGTAAAATTGTTCATTAAGCCCTATAAAGTTTTCGCATTTGCGTATAAGTATTCCGCTTTGCAAAAGTTTTTCATATAACCCCTTTTTACCTTTAAATAAAATAAAATTCGCCTCTGACGGGAAAACTTTATACCCCATACCCAACAGTTCATCTGTTAAATATTTGCGTTCTTTTTTTATCAGATTTATGCTCTCATTTATATACTTATCTTCTTTAAGTGCCGCAATACCTGCTGCCTGTGCAGGAGATGAAACGTTCCACATAGGCATTTGCTCCCTCACCTTTTTTGCAAAATCCTCATCACATATCATATAACCGAGTCTTAATCCAGCCATTGCATAAGTTTTTGTAAACGCCTTTATTACAGGAAAAGTGCCTTTCATTGAATATGTTTGGGAGAAGTCCGCAAAACATTCGTCTACTATACACATACATTTTATATTTTCAATTATTTTTCTATCTGCCACAGCTCCCGTAGGATTATTAGGATTACATATAAAAGTCATATCCATACCACGAGAAGCATCTATAAATCCTTGGTCTATTTTAAAACCGTTATCTTCCTTTAATTTGTAATATGTTATATCACAACCCACACTTTTAAGTGCCCTTTTATACTCTGAAAAGGTTGGCATCGGTAAAATTGCCCTTTTAGGCATAACAGCCCTTATGACAGCATAAATCATTTCAGCCGCGCCGTTTGAGCAAACCACATTAGAAGGAAGTACTTTTTCTTTTTTGGCTATGCTGTTTCTAAGAAGCTCATATTCACTGTCAGGATACACTCCAAAACCATTATAACCATCAATAACAGCACGTTTTACACTTTCACTTATACCAAGGGGATTGGTATTTACCGAAAAATCAATTTTTACTTTATTTCTGTAAATATCACCGCCGTGACAATACTTTTCCATCTACAAAACTCCTACAATTAACTTTACTAAAATACATAATATAAGTGTAATAACAGATGTTAAATACATCAGCTTTATGCTTTTTTTTATGTCCTCATATTCTATATCACGTTTTTTATCACCTATAAAAGGCTTTTTATAAAGCTTGCCGAAATAATACGCATTACCTGCAAGCTGTATTCCAAGTGCTCCTGCCGTAACAGATTCCGTCTGTGCAGAATTTGGACTTGCATGTCTGCGGCAGTCACGTTTATGTATTTTAAAAGCACCTTTTCCGTCAAATCTTAAAATATATGCTGATAAAATCATTAAATATGCAGATATTCTTGAGGGTATAAAATTTGCAATATCATCAAGTTTTGCCGCTATTTTACCAAAATTTATATACCTGTCATTTTTATATCCAACCATTGAATCCATTGTGTTTACAGCCTTGTACATAAAACCTAAAACACCGCCGCCTATTGCCATGTATATAATAGGTGCCACAATTCCGTCTGACGTATTTTCAGCCACCGTTTCAACAGCCGCCTTTGTTATTCCAACATCGTCAAGACTTTCCGTATCACGTCCCACTATCATAGACACATTTTTCCGTGCCGTTTCTGTGTCGCCTATTTTTAAAGGCTTATAAACCTTTAAAGCCGCATCAGACAGCGAACGTGCCGCAAGTAGAAAATAGCATATTACACTTTCCACACCAATACCGAAAAAACGATTTAATCTATATGAAAAAAATAAAATTAAAAACGGCACCGCAAATGAAACAAAAAGCACCTTTATTACAAGTATACCTCCTGCAACTGTTTCGCCGTACTTTGTTTTAGGAAATATCTTTCTTAAAACTTTTTCCGATAAAGATATGTAATTACCTATAATTCTAATAGGATGAAATCTAAAATCAGGGTCACCAAAACACAAATCAAGAATGAATGCTATAATAAGTGCCGTTAGCTGTGAAATAACCATTTTCTCTCCTTTTCATACTAAAGACGTAACCGCCTCCGTTTTTAACCTGATAATCGTAAAATCCACCGCCGAAAAGTTCCTGCATAATCGCCATAATACTTCCGCCGTGAATTATAAATGCTGTGTCACGTCCGTCAAGACATTCATAAAAACCTTTAACGCACCGCTTTTTAAAGCTTTCGTGACTTTCTCCGTTCGGGAACGGCAAAGTCCCCATACTTTTAAGCCATTTTTTGTAATATTCATCGTCCTTTAAATCCTCATAAGATTTATTTTCAAAATCACCGAAATCACATTCCCGAAGATTATTACAAATTCTAATATTTCTGCCTGGGTATATAAATTTTGCAGTTTCAATGCATCTTGTGAGTGGACTTGATATTATATTATTACACTTTGGATATTCACCCTCAATGGATTTTGTATCGAAAAGCGGTTCATCAGTTTTTCCTATATACCTTTTTTTATAGTTTCCCTCTGTCTTGCCGTGACGTATAAGTATTATCTTCATTTTATCCTGCACCCTATTCCGCATACAACCCTTACAACGCTTTTAGATATTTCCCCGATTCTTGAATATGCCCGTCCGACCTCATCCCGCCACATACGTTCAAATTTATCCATCGGAACTACGCCTAAACCTACTTCATCAGATATAATAGTGACATCAGGATTTAATCTATACATATCATCAATGATTTTATTTATATCATCATTATTTTTAATCATTTCTTTAATAAATAAATGAAAATCCCTTACGCAACTTTCACTTAATACAGTGTCATAGTTTGCCTGTACAATTTCAGATATTCCATACTCACTTTTTACAAATTCACTTTTTCCGCTGTATCTTCCGCCTACAACAAGACGCATAATAAACCTCCCGCCGCTACACATAAAAGCTCACTTATACATACAAAGTATCCTGCAATATCACCTGTTATACCACCGAACTGTTTGTATGAAATATACCGATACCACAAAAACGACAAAAAAGCCATCACAATAACTGCAATACCATAAACACCTGTAAAGCACAAAGCTGCCATACATAACAGAATGTAAAAAATCATAGAAATAATAACCGCTTTTCTATGCGATGCACTTTTAAATGTGTGTAAAAGTCCGCTGTTTTTAGCACACTTAAATATACCTACCCCTAAACCGCTAAGTGCCCTTGAAAGGATAAAACCAATACCGATACTTATTACTGCCGCATTGCTGTCAACCTCCGTAAGAAATGCAAAAAACAGCAAAAAGTACATACATGCACCTATAATCGCAAATGCACCTGTATGCGGGTCTTTTAAAATCTCAAGTTTCTTTTCCCTGCCGCCGTATGACGATAGTGCGTCAGTAGTATCAAGAAATCCGTCAATATGTATACCGCCCGAAATAAATACGGGAACAGCAGTCATCAGAGCAGCTCTTAAAACATCACCTACATTAAAAATACCGCATAAATAATATACCGCAAAAAATACCATGCCTATCACGATACCTATAACAGGAAAAAAGCAAATTGCATACTTCATGCTTTGTTTCTCCCATTCTATCTTTGGCATTGGTATCTTTGAATACATAGAAAATGCTATAATGAATGATTTTATAATATTCACTTTATCCTAACCGCCCTTCCGTATACAACTTCATAAACCTCATCTGATACCTTTGCAAGACGTCTGTTTACTTCTCCTAAAATACGCATATATTCTTCTGTTTCATTGTCATATTCTATTCCGTCTGAAAATATTTCGTTTGTAACTGCAACAAGAGTTTTACAATTTAAGTTTAAAATTTCTTTTATGATTTCATCTGTTGATTTTATTCCAAGTGAAAATACCATATTCGCAGTAAAGTTTGATACACATTCAAGCAAAAATACGTCCGCTTTATCTACATCAAGTTTTCCGTAACACTCTGCCGTGCGAAAACCTTTACCCTCACGCATTTTTCTGTGTCTTTCTATTCTGTCCTCACTTCCAAAAGGCTGCATTGTGGCAATATATACCTTATCACCTTTAAACTTACACGCATAATTTTCAGCAAATTCACTTTTACCACTGCCGCTGCCGCCAGTAACTAAAATAAACATTATTTAAGCTCCTTGTATTGTTCCACATTTATGTCACTGAAAGTTGACATTTCATTATATACACACAACACACTGTCTAAAAGCGGCAGCAGCATAGCTCCGCCTGTACCCTCACCTAAACACATACCCGCATTTATAGGCGCTTTTTTATCTAAAATTTTAAGGATATTGGCTGCACCGTTTTCACCAGACACATGGGACGCAATCATAAAATTACGGCTTTCTTTGCATATTTTATATGCACAAAGAGCCGCAGCAGCAGAAATAAATCCGTCTATAACGATAGGTACACCGTAAATAATTCCGCCTAAGAACACACCGCAAAGGGCGGCTATATCGTATCCGCCAACCTTTGCCAGAACATCAACAGCGTCATTTTTATCAGGTTTATTAAGTTCTATTGCACCCTTTATAACCTCTATTTTTCTTTTTAAACCATCTGATGAAAGTCCTGCACCTCTGCCTGTAATTTCTTCAGGCTCTATTCCTGCAAGTACACTTACCACAGCCGCAGATGTTGTGGTGTTGCCTATACCCATTTCACCTGTAACTATAATTTTATATCCCTTTTCTTTAAGCTCTTTTACACATTCAATTCCTGTATCAATAGCCTTTTGTGCCTCACTGTAAGTCATAGCACTTTCACGGTACATATTTTTTGTTCCGTAGGATATTTTTTTATTTATGACTCCTTCAACATCACGACTCACACCAACGTCAACAGCAAAAACCTCTGCATTTGCAAAATGTGCCATTTTACATACGCTTGTGTCACCCTTTGCAAAATTTTCCGTAACTATTGCAGTAACCTCCTGTCCTGTCTGCGTCACGCCTTCACAAACAACTCCGTTGTCACTGCACATCACAAGTACACATCTTTTGTCTATGCTGATATTTTCTGTTCCTTGTATACCTGCAATATTTATAACTATATCTTCAAAAACACCCAGACTATGCAACGGTTTTGCCACGCTGTTCCATTTTTCAGAAGCTCTGTCCATAGCCCCTCTGTCTAATTTTCTTGCTTTGTACATTTGAATTCCTCACAATGTTTAATAAAATTTTCTGCTGCCTTTGTATTTGCGTAAAAATGCAAATGTGCAAAAGACGCAAAGGTATTTTTATATTCATTTCCAAGATTCCATGTCTTACCGTTTGATTTAACTGCCGTAAAACAATCACCTTCACTGTCACTTTTAAAATAGTGAAATTCCCTTGCACGTATTGTTTCGCCCTTTTTACAGAGTATATTATCACGGTTTGCACACATTTCCATATACCCGAAATTTTGAAGTGAGTCTGTTTTGTAACAATCACCATTAACTATTCCCGCAGTCTTGTGCTTAACACCGCCTATATCCTCCATTGTATCATGAAGATACATAAAGCCCCCGCACTCTGCTATACACGGAATACCATTTTCTATATTTTCCTTAACAGAATTTAGTGTCACCTGATTTCTTTCAAGTACACTTGCATAAATTTCAGGATAACCTCCGCATATAATAAGCCCGTCACATTCAGGGACAGGTTCATTTTTCAGCGGACTAAATGTTACAATATTTGCACCCATTTCACGAAGTAAATTCAAATTATCCTCGTACATAAAACAAAATGCCCTGTCCTTTGTAACGGCAATCGTTACATCGCTTATTTTATGTTCTTTTTCATAGTTCGTTTTTATGTCCCTGCTGTTTTCGGCAAGTTCGAGTATGCCGTCTATATCAATATACCTTTCTGCATAATCTGACAGAATCTTCATTTTGTCCTTTAACCCGTCAATTTCATCCGGTGTTACAAGACCTAAGTGCCTGCTTTCAACGGCAATCTCCTTTAATCTCGGCATGAACCCAAGCGGCTTTAAACCTATTTTTTTCACCTCGTCTGCGACGTTTTTATATACACTCTCTGAAATATTATTAAATATGACACCCTTTATATTGTTATCCCTAAACTCTTTAAAACCCTTTATTTGAGCCATAAGCGACAAACTCATTCCGCGTCCGTTTATAACAAGAATAACATCGGTATCGGTTACTTTTGATATATCGTATGTACTTCCTTTTTCGGTAAATCCCATACCATCGTAAAATCCCATTACGCCCTCTATGATAGATATATCACCGCAGTTCTTTATTAAAAGGTATTTTATTGTTTCTTCGTCAAAAAGATAACTGTCAAGATTATATGAAGGCGTTCCTATAATATTTTTGTGAAACAATGGGTCTATGTAGTCAGGTCCGCACTTAAATGATGTTACATCTATTTTTCTGTTTACCAATGACTGCAAGACAGCACAGGTAATTGTTGTCTTGCCGCAGCCGCTGTTTGTACCGGCAAACATTATTCTTTTCATTCTTTATCACCACACAATATAAATATAGGATTTAAGGCAGTCATCATATTATACGAACCGACCTTTTTCCCTCTTGCAACACTCACCTGCGTTACAGTAAAATCATATCCGAATTTTTTTAAAGCAGTAACAGCCTCCAATAGCGTTTCAATAGTTATAGCATTGATAACCACTTTTCTGCAATCACACATTTCTACTATTTTTTCAAGATTACCTGAAGAACCTCCTATAAAAAGCTTATCTGCCTTAGGTAAATCAGGGATAACTGCTGTCGCTTCTCCCTGCAAAACTTCCACATTATCAGTATGAAACTTAACCAAATTCTTTTTTATAAGCGTAACTGCTTCAATGTTTTTTTCAACGGCATAGACTTTCCCTTTCATTGCCGCAAGAGCCATTTCCACCGTAACAGAACCTGTACCGGCACCTATATCAATACAAATATCATCATCACGAATCTCAAGCATTGACATGCTGACAGCACGCACTTCACGCTTTGTCATAGGTACATTTCCCGTTATAAATTCACTGTCACATATACCGATTCTTGTTCTGCTGTCATAATTTTCATTTATAATCACAGCAACGCTTAGAGGTTCTGTTTTAGTGTCCTTAAATTCTTCTGCACTTCCTATTAGTATTCTCTCGTTTTCGTATGACAGATTTTCACCGATATATACCGTAACATCTCCAAGACCATATTCACATAGTTTTTTGCAAGGATTTTCACCAAACAACATAAATGTTTTTTTATGTCCCCTAACTTCGCTTACAATATTACAATCTCGACCGTGCATACTTACAACATTCATATTATCATACGACATACCAATTTTACCGCAAAAATATGACATACTGCTTATACCCGGCAAAATCGTTACATTTTCTAATGTTTTCTGTAATTTTTTAGCACCGCTGAAAAAAGATACATCACCAGAAAACAGAATAGCCGCATTGTTGTAGCTTTCATTCGCTAATATTTCTGTTATTTTATCTGCATCATATTCATAAAATACTTTTTTACCATTTGAAAATGGTTCAGTAATTCTTTTTGCACCTATTACAATATCCGCTTCATTTATTTTTTCCCAAGCTTCCAAGGTAAGTTCGTTTTTACCGCCCATACCCACACCAATTATATATATACTCATTTAATGATTCTCCAAAATCAGTTTTTTACATTCATCAACCGTCACTCCAAATTCTGTTTTCGGACGGTCTATTATTATAAGCTCTGCTCCGCATTCTTTTGCCGCCTGTACCTTTTCATCAAACCCTCCGCTTTTTCCGCTGTTTTTTGTAACAAGATACTTTACACCTGTTTCTCTCATTAACGCAGTATTAAAATTTTTTGAAAAAGGCCCCTGCATACAGATAATATTGCTCATTTTAAAACCGGCACTGCGGCATAATTTAATTGACTCCTCACATGGAAGTACCCTTGCAAAGCACCTATCCGCAATACAGGAAAATTCCTTTATTTCCTTTGAACCGGTAGTGATTAAAATTTTACCCTCTGTTTTCTTTAAAAAGCTCACTGCACTTTTGACACTGTCAAAATGTCGTCCTTGAACTTTTTTTTCATCACGTATGACTCTTATATACTTACATTTGCATGATTTTTTTATATTTTCTGTTACATTTTCGGCATAAGGGTGCGTTGCATCAATAACAAGCTTTACGCTGTTTTTTATAAAAAAATCACTCATTTCTTTATCGTCCATTCGTCCGACTATGACATTCTTATTTTCGATTACTTCACTGCCGTATTCTGTTGCAACACATACAACATAATTTATTCCATTGTGTTTTAAAAAATCAGCGATTTTATGTCCCTCATCTGTGCCGCCGAATAACACCACATCATACATTTTTATAACCTCTCGGTGTAACCATTTTTCCGTTTATATTTTCTGTCTTAGAATTACCCACAAACACTGTTGTAAACATATCGGCTTTATATTCTCTAAGTTCTCCAAGCGTCATAACAGAATATTCCTCGCCATCTCTGCCGATATTTTTCACTGCGGCACACACCGTTTTAGTGTCCCTGTATTTTAGTATAATATCACAGGCTTTTTGCAAATAATCACCACGTTTTTTGCTTGACGGATTATAAATACAAATTGCAAAATCTGCCATTGCCGCACATTCTATACGTTTTTCAATTACTTCTAACGGCGTTAATAAGTCACTTAGACTTATAACAGCAAAGTCATGACCTAAAGGTGCACCCACAACAGCACCTCCGCTTATCATTGCCGATACTCCGGGAACAGGGCAAACCTCAACATCATTGTAGTTTTTTGCAATCTGATATACAAGTGACGTCATACCGTAAATGCCCCCGTCACCGCTGCATACAACCGCAACCTTTCTGCCTTCCTCTGCCATCTCCACTGCCTTTTCACATCGTTCCCTTTCCTGTTTCATCGGTGACGTAAAATATTCCTTATTTGGAAAAATCTTTTTAACTAAATCAGTATAAACAGTATAACCTACAATTATATCAACATTTTTAAGTATATTATGTGCTTTAACAGTCATACCGTCCTCACTGCCCGGACCTATTCCAACTACATATATCTTCATTTAATTCCCTTTCAGAAAATCTATCTCTGTTTTTATTTTCCCAAGTGCCAAAGTCACTCCCTTTATAGCTGTCTTTTTTACTGTGAGCTTTGCACCCTTCGCACATACGGCACGTTCACATACATTATCAGCACCAACAATCTTTTTTACAAATTCTGAAACTGTAAAGTCGCCCACAGTTTCCATAAGTTCCTCTGCTTTAAATGTACAAAGGGGCAGTCTATACTTTTTGCAAAAGTCAACAATGCCCTTTTCTTCCTTTTTTATGTCTATTGTTGCAACTGCCGAAATCATATTAATATCACAATCATTTAACTTTAAAAAACAATCTATGCTCTCTTCAACATTTTCACAGTCTTTTCTGCAGCCAATCCCTAAAATATATTTTTTAGGCTTTAAATTAAGTGTTATAGAAAACGGCTTTTTGTTATCGTCACTTATACATATACCTACATCTGCCTTTTCCTTAAAACAGTCCGGTATATTTTTTACATCATAGTCACTGTAAAAACCAATCTTTTCATCGTTTAAAATTCTTGATGATATTTCTTTTATTAGTTTAGTGTCCCCTATGTGTAAATTATTTTTTACCGCAAAAGTATCCACAGAAAACTTTTTATTAATATCTGTTGCTGTAGTTATAACTGCTGTGCCGCCTGTAATTTGTGAAATGTTTTTTGCCAGTTCATTTGCACCGCCTATATGCCCTGATAAAATAGGAATGACAAACTCACCATTTTCATCTACTACCACTACCGCAGGGTCATGTGCTTTATCTCTTATATATGGTGCGATTAAACGTACTGCTATACCGCATGCACCTATAAACACTATGCCCTCATATTTATCAAATATTTCACCTATAATTGAAGTAATGCTGTTAAATGCTAAAAATCCCTGCTCTTGGTATTTTGTATAACCTTCTCCGCCAATACCTCTGCAAATAAATTTTGCTGTCTTTACGCCATTTCTTGTAAAGGCAATTACGGCAGTTTTCATTCTGCCACTCCCTTTCGGTATTCAGTGGTAAAGGTTTTGTCATACAGTTTCGACAACGAATAGTCATCTCCAAAAAAATTACCGACTGTTATAAGTGCAGTCTTTTTCACATTGTTTTCCTGTGCCTTTTCATAAAGCGTACCGACAGTACAGCGTATTACTTTTTCATCAGGCCATGTCGCCTTATAAACTATTGCCGCAGGTGTGTCTATGCTGTAACCGCCATTTATCAGTTCCTCAGAAAGTTCCTTTAAAAGACCTGTTGACAGGAATATTACCATAGTTGCTCCGTGCTGTGCTAAACGATGTATTTTTTCCTTTTCCGGAACAGGCGTTCTTCCCTCCATACGTGCTATTATAACTGTCTGCGACACATCGGGAAGTGTATATTCTGCCTTAAGTGCTGCTGCCGCACCACAAAACGAACTTACCCCAGGACATATATCATATTCAATGCAAAGAGAATTAAGCTTGTCCATCTGTTCACGAATTGCACCGTATATACATGGATCACCCGTATGAAGTCTTACAATGCTTTTAGCGTCCCCTTGTTTCATAACTTCAATTACTTCATCAAGATTCATTTTTGCACTGTTATAAATTTTGGCATCACTCTTTGCGTAATTTAAAAGCTCAGGATTTACAAGAGAGCCGGCATATATTATTATATCGGCTTTTTCTAACAAATTTTTACCTCTTACCGTTATAAGATCAACTGCACCGCTGCCTGCACCTACAAAATGTACCATTTATATTTCCTCCAAAATGCTGTCTGCATCTACTGTTTTTCCAATTATTCCATATTTATTTGAGAACATAACCGCACCTATTTTTAAATCTGTTCGTCTTTTTAAATACATATCTATTCGTTCCATAAGTACATCACAAGTTTTAGTGTCCCTTATAAGTTCGTATGCTTCATCACAGGTAACACAGTTAAGAATTTTTTCTATGTCACTGTATCCTGCAAGTACGGCACAAAGTGCAATATTTTCCATACGTCCGCCTGCATACTTTGAATGTGTATTCATTATTCCGCTTGCTGCCTTTACAAGTTTCCCAATATGCGATATAATAAGTATCCTCGAAAATCCCAAATCCGACGCATAATCAATAGCATCACCTAAATAATTGCTAAACTGTACCGTATTTTTAATACCCATTTTTTCTTCCGCAAAATTTTCACCGTAATTTCCCGGAACTAAAACAGCAGTTTTTTCACCTATTCTTCGTTTTGTTTTAAGTTCAAGAAATATTGTATCTAAAAGTGCCTTTTCACTCATCGGCTCAACAATCCCGCTTGTTCCGAGAATTGAAATACCGCCCACTATACCAAGACGTGGATTAAATGTTTTCTTTGCAATAGTTTCACCATCTGGTACAAAAATCGTAACTTCAAAACCGCCTTCATACTCTTGTGATACTTCTCTTACGGCATTTCGTATCATTTGACGCGGTGTACTGTTAATAGCCGCATTTCCAACACTTTGGTCAAGACCTTCCCGTGTTACCCTGCCAACACCTTTTCCTCCGTCAATTTTTATTCCGCATTCGGCAAGCTTGACAACAGCACCAATCTCTATACCGTCAGTCACATCAGGGTCGTCACCGCTGTCCTTTATGACACTTGAAACCGCTCTGCCTTCTTCGATTTTTATATTATGTATCTTTATACTGATACTGTCACCGCCGGGAAGCAAAATATCAACTTCCTTTACACATTCACCTGTTAAAAGTGCCTGTGCCGCTGCCTTTGCTGCCGCCGCAGCACATGTACCTGTAGTATATCCTTTTCTTAAAAATCTTGTGCTTTTCATAAATTTACCTTACTTCTGTAACATAAGCTATAGGCTGTATCCCGTCTTTCCAGACAAATATTTTTATATATTCCGTACCGTCAGGTGGATTACAGCTTACATCAGCTGTTCTTTTCGGTGTATTTTCGTGCTTGACAATATCAAGAATATTCCCGACATTATCATAACAAACCGTATATGTATCGACATAATCTTCTGAGCCGTATGTTATGCAATATGCACTATCCATCGTATCTATTTGAGCAATCTCGCCATTTTCTGTGAGCGGCTGCGAAATAAGCTGAGGAAGCTGAATAAGAGATGGATTTTTGAACAGAACACCGTCTATCTCATAAGTGTATAAACCATCAGTATACTTCAGACTCATTAACCCATCATTTAAAAGACTGCTTGTAATCCATTCCTTTTCAGTATCACATTTCACATCAGAATTAATGCTCTCCCAATCATTCACTCTATCACCCCAAAGGGCTTTTTCCTCCAGCTGTCTGTCACTTATCAAAAATCGGTCAGCCTCCAATACACCCGTACCGCTTTTTGTTGCATCCACATGATACCATTTACCGTCTATTTCAACATAATTCCACAAATGTCCCATTGATGAGCTTTCTGCAATCTCACATGGTATATTTAGTTTATCCATAAACATTTTAAAAGCGTTTGCATAACCGCCGCATGCTGCAGAATGAAGTATTACTGAACCGTATATTGTATCTCTTTCTTTATTCTCACTGTCCCCGTTTCCTTCATAATTTGTCATCATGTACATATACACCGCAAAAACTTTGTCTGCATCGCTCATACCGTCTTTTATTATTTCATCAATAACTCCGTCTACTGTCATATTAATTTCGTTATATGTTTCCTCGTATGAATTATCAAGTTCCAAACGGTTAATCCTAAGCCCTGTCAAAAGCGAAGGATCTTTTGTAGCATACAGTGTACCCGTAAAATTGACGCTTGAAATAAGACGCGGATGTTCACCGCACAGCATAGCTATAATTTTGCGGAAATCATTATAAGCAATAGCATTCTCTGCATCATATCCTCTGTTTGATATTTTAAAATCAGGGAAACGAAGAACTGTGGTTATTTCCTCAGTTTTTTCAAACTCCGTAATCTGTTCGCTGCAACATTTATAAAGTGCTATAAGTTCAGAACGATAATCATTCGAATATTCCGCATAAGATGATATAGGACTTACCAACACTAGTGTGCAAATACATATCCATGCAAAAATTTTCTTCATCATAACTCCCCCATTTCTAAAACATAATTATACAACAATAGGGCTGTTATGTACAGCCCCATTTTTTATTTTATAATTTTTTAACTCCGATAGTTACTTTTTCACCGTTGATATTCCATTCCTTAGTATTGCCGTCAGCTTTAGATGTATCAACAACATCTGCAAGTGTTTCATCTTTAATTGTTGCTTCATTATTTGTAATAACAGATGCTATCTTTTCGTTACCCTCACAGCTTACCTTGATATGGTCCATAACTTCAAAATCAGAATCTTTTCTCATTGTCTGAATTTTTGAGATAATCTCACGTACAAAACCTTCTTCAATAAGTTCATCAGAAAGATTAGTATCAAGAACAACTGTAATACCATAGTCACTTCCTGATTCAAAACCTTCCATTTGAGCTGTTTCTATAAGCAAATCTTCCTCTGAAAGTTTTTCGTCATTACCTTCAACATTTATTGTAACAAAACCTGTTTCCTTCAGCTCTGCCATAGCCTTATTACCGTCAATATTTGCCAAAATCTCTCTTACAGCATTAATATTCTTACCAAAACGTCTGCCCAAAGTCTTTAGCTGCGGCTTAAAGCTATATGATGTAAATGCTGAAACATCATCTGTAAACTTAACCTCTTTAACATTAAGTTCATCTTCAATTATTTCAACATAGTAATTGTCAAGGACTTCCGGTGCTTTTACATACATTGTGCCGATTGGCTGACGATTCTTAATATTTGCAGTATTTCTGCAAGCTCTTCCCAAAACAACTATATCAAGTACCTCTTCCATATTCTTTTCAAGGTCCTTATCTATAAGTTTTTCATCATAAGTCCGTAAATCACAAAGATGAATACTTTCAGGTACGTCCTTCTCAATATTTCTTACAAGGTTTTGATAAATATCCTCTGTCATAAACGGTATCATAGGAGCTGCGGCTTTGCAAAGTGTCACAATTGCTGTATATAAAGTCATATAAGCATTGATCTTATCTTGAGTCATTTCCTTAGCCCAGAAACGTTCTCTTGAACGTCTTACGTACCAGTTTGAAAGCTCATCCACAAAACTATCAAGTACACGTGCTGTTTCTGTAATCTTGTAATTTCCAAGATTTTCATCTACTGTCTTTACAAGAGTATTAAGCTTTGACAAAAGCCACTTATCCATTACAGATAGTTTATCATATTCAAGTGAATATTTAGTCGCGTCAAAATTATCTATATTTGCATACAGTACAAAGAAAGCATAAGTATTCCAAAGTGTACCCATAAACTTTCTTTGTCCTTCAGATACGGCACCGTCATGGAATCTGTTTGGAAGCCATGGAGCACTATTTGCATAGAAGTACCAACGTATAGCATCTGCACCGTGTTTTTCAAGTGCTTCAAACGGGTCTACCGCATTACCTTTAGATTTTGACATTTTCTGTCCGTTTTCGTCCTGAACGTGTCCAAGTACGATTACGTTTTTATAAGGTGCTTTGTTAAACAAAAGTGTAGATTCTGCCAAAAGTGAGTAGAACCAACCTCTTGTCTGGTCAACTGCTTCACTGATAAAGTCAGCTGGGAAGTTTTCTTCAAATATTTCCTTATTTTCAAAAGGATAATGCCACTGTGCAAAAGGCATTGCACCGGAATCAAACCAACAGTCGATAACTTCAGGAACTCTGTGCATTTCCTTTCCGCATTCAGGACACTTTATTGTAACTGCATCAATGAACGGTCTGTGAAGTTCTATTTCATCAGGGCAGTTATCAGACTTTGATTTAAGTTCTTCAATAGAACCTATTGCATGTCTGTGACCGCACTCACATTCCCAAATATTAAGCGGCGTACCCCAGTAACGATTACGGCTGATACCCCAGTCCTGTACGTTTTCAAGCCAAGCACCGAATCTGCCTTCACCTATTGACTTAGGAATCCAATTTACCGTATTATTGTTTCTGATAAGGTCGTCCTTTACAGCTGTCATCTTTATAAACCACGTATCACGTGCATAGTAAATAAGCGGTGTATCACATCTCCAGCAGAACGGATAACTATGCTCAAACTTAGGAGCATTAAAGAGCTGACCTCTCTTTTCAAGATCTATTAAGATTTCCTTATCGGCATCTTTACAGAATGTACCTGCCCATGGTGTTTCCTTTGTCATTTCGCCTTTACCGTCAACAAGCTGTACAAACGGCAAATCGTATTTTCTTCCAACATTGGCGTCATCTTCACCAAATGCAGGAGCAATATGAACTATACCTGTACCGTCAGTAAGTGTAACATAGTTGTCACATGTTACATAATATGCCTTTTTATCAGGCTTTACAAATGCAAATAAAGGTTCATACTCCTTGTATTCAAGGTCTGTACCTTTGTATGTTTCTAGTGTTTCGTACTCGCCTTCAATATTTGATTCAACAAGCGCCTGTGCAAGAATGTACTTTTCATCACCGACCTGAATTTTAACGTATGTTTCATCTGGGTTTACACAAAGTGCAACGTTTGAAGGAAGTGTCCAAGGTGTTGTTGTCCATGCAAGGAAATATGTGTTTTCCTCTCCCTTAACGATAAACTTAGCAGTAGCACTGCGTTCCTTTACATCCTTATATCCCTGTGCCACCTCATGTGATGAAAGCGGTGTGCCACATCTTGGGCAGTAAGGAACAATCTTATGACCTTTATACAAAAGTCCCTTTTCCCAAATCTGCTTTAATGCCCACCATTCAGATTCAATGAAGTTATTGTCGTATGTTACATAAGGGTCATCCATATCAGCCCAGAAACCGACTGTACCTGAGAAATCTTCCCACATTCCCTTATACTTCCATACGCTTTCCTTACATTCCTTTATGAAAGGTTCAAGTCCGTATTCCTCAATTTGTTCCTTACCGTCAAGACCAAGCTTTTTCTCAACTTCAAGTTCAACAGGAAGACCGTGAGTATCCCAACCTGCTTTACGTAACACTTTATATCCCTTCATTGTACGGTAACGGGGAATCATATCTTTAATTACACGTGTAAGCACGTGACCTATATGAGGCTTTCCGTTTGCAGTAGGAGGTCCATCGTAGAAAGTATACACTTCTCCCTCTTGTCTTTCATCAATACTCTTTTGGAAAATGTTATTATCTTCCCAAAACTTTTCAATTTTCTTTTCTCTCTCTACAAAGTTAAGATTCGTCGAAACCTTATCGTACATTTGTATTTCATTCCTTTCATAAAATAAAAAACTCTCGCCTTGCATAACAAGACGAAAGCCGTTTCTTTCGTTATACCACTCGTCATACTATCATATGCGTTCCTGTTTACGGTGGAAAACCGTCACAGCCTAATAGGAAAAATCCGTTCGGTGTGCAACTCGGAAGTGATATTCCCCTTTATCTACTAACTACCTCGCTCTCACCATCCGAGGTTCTCTCATAGCTTTTAATAAAGCGTACTGTCTTCGTCATAGTCTTTATTTATCTTTGAGAATAATTATATTACAAATACTAATGTTTGTCAATACAGATTTATCTTTTATCATTCTATATTATCAACAATTTTCATTACATTACTGCAAAGTGACTTTATCTGCATCTTATATCTGTCAGCCTCATTTTTAAGGTCTAAAAGTTCCTGGTGACGTTTCATGTGCTCCTCATCAATTTGACGTGCAAGATATGACGCATCAAGCTTTGCTTTACTTATTATTGCATTTGCTTCTATTTCAGCATTTCTTTTGGCATCCTCTGCAGATGCCTTTGCCATTTCAATAGATTTTTGCATTGTGGTTTCCATCTGTTTGTAACGCTCAACCGTTTCTGTCAATAACCCTATTTTATCCTTTAGTGTTTGGTTTTCTTTGAATAAAAGTTCATAGTCCTGAATTACAACGTCAAGAAAATCATCAACCTCATCACAGCTGTATCCTTTGATTTTCTTCTCGAATTCCTTATTTTGAATATCAATAGGTCTAAGCACAATTCCCACGCTCCTTACAAAAACTTCTCGACAGTTATATGAAGTCTGCCCTTTCTTGTATTGTTACCGGTATCTTTTAAAATAAATCTTCCGTAATTCTTTACAGAAATCAAATCACCTATTACAGTTGCCTTTGACCTGTCTGTAACCTCTCTGTGATTTACCTTGACACCACCTCCGGCAATTATTTTTTCCGTTACCCCACGTGAAATATTAAATGCTGCTGATACAACGGCATCAAGCCTAAGCGATGCACATACACACATCTTTGCTTTCATCTTTGGTTTTGGCGGTAAAAAATCGGTAACTATACTCGTTTTTACACCTACATTTGCAATTTTATTAACGTTTCTCTGTACATATTCCGCTATATCGCTGTTTAATATTACATAAGCACCGTTTTCATCAACAAGAATATCCCCTGTTTTGTTTCTATCAATACCAAGAGACATAACAGTACCCAAATAATCTCTGTGTGTTATCTTACGAAATGACGGCACATCAAATCGAATAACCGTTAATGGAAAATCATCCTGCGAAGCCTCCTGCCACTGAGGAAATACCCCTAAAATTTCACGTTCCGCTCCATCGTATCCGCCAAAGAACATTGTGTTGTATCCATACGGAATATAAAATTCTTCTTTCAAAAATGCTGCTTCACCGCCGTCTAAAAATGGTGAAAATTTCATCTGGCAATGCTTTTCGCATAAAGAAAACAAATCATTTACCCTCGCCTCAAGAAGCTTTGTATCCATAGTCACCCCATAAACAAAAAGGCGGTAAGCAAATTACCGCCGCCTTAAAATCTATTATATGCTCCAATCAAATGTGTTTCTTGTGTGTTCTTTAAGATTATCACCAGTAATATCAATAGTTCTCGGTGCCGCAACAAAAATGCCGCCTGAAACTCGTCTTACATTTCCATTTACGCCGTATGCCGCTCCTGAAACAAAATCAACAACTCTTCTCGCTTCGTCATCACCAAGGTTTGTAACATCAAAAATAACAAGTCTTCCGCTTTTTATTTCATTTGCTACGTCTGCACTGTCATCAAACTCCGCCGGCTTCATTATTCTTATTCTTGAAGTCGCTCCGGGATTTATCGGAACAACCTTTGATGAACTTTTTCTGCCGAAAGATTGTTTTGATGCTCTGTGGTCTTCTTTGTCTTCTTCAAGCTCGTCCTCTTCTTCATCATAATAATCGTCGTCATAATAATCTTCTTCACCAAAGCCCATAAAGTTCTTTATTGAATTAATAAAACTCATTTTTCCGTTCCCTTTCTATATTAATTTTGGGAATAATCCCTTGCACCAAAAATGGCACTTCCTACACGAACCATATTTGATCCGCACTCTATTGCAGTTTCAAAATCCCCACTCATACCCATGGACAGGTACAACATATTAACATTATCATATTTTTTTTGCTTAATGTCAAGGAAAAGCTGTCGTATGTTATCAAAATGTAATGTATTTGTAACAGAATTGTCGGTTTTGGGTGCAACCGTCATAAGACCTTTTACTTTTACATGTGTTAATTGACCTGCATATTCCAGTAAATCCCAAACCTCATCCTTTGACACACCTGACTTTGATTCCTCTCCTGATATGTTTACTTCTATTAATATATCCATAACCAAATCATGTTTTATAGCTTGACGTTCAATTTCATCCATTAGTTTAATTGAATCGACAGAATGAATAAGACAAACCTTATCTATTATATATTTCACCTTATTTATTTGCAGCTGACCAATTAAATGCCATTTCACAGGCAGTACATCATTAAACTTGTCCCTTACTGCCTGCGGTCTGTTTTCACCTATATCTGTTACTCCAAGTTTTATAGCTTCATTCATCATGTCTACCGGATGAGTCTTTGTAACAGCAACGAGCGTTATATCTTCTCTCTTTCTGCCGCTTTTCTGTGCCGCCTCCGTTATTCTTCTTTCGACATCTTCCAATCTTTCCTTTATACTCATCTGTATCATCTCTTCCCCTTATCTTTCGCCTACCATAATTCTGTCCATATCAGACAATTTATTTACTGCATCATCTGTTGAATCTACTATTGCGTATCCTCCGTCAGTATTAGTAAATAAAACATCACAGTAACAATCATACTGCTTATTACCGCTTATTCCTATTACCTTCTGCTTTCCGTCACTTTCCGTACGTATTGCCTGTACAGGAATTTTATATCCATCATAACTTTCAAATATTAAATCCACATCTACAAATCTATAAGAAAAAGCATTTTCAAGATATGTTGAACATTTTACCGTAACAATAACTCTGCCATTCTGCTCATCTGAAATATGATATACACTACCGTCAACAACTGCATCTGCCATATTGTTAAAACGAAGTTTTATATCATCGCCCTCTTCACGTTCATTCATAAGCTCAGCCGGAATACTCATCATAACATACCATTCATGATTATTGACTATTTTGCATATAGACCCTCCGGCATCAACCTTACTGCTTATTTTTGAAATTTCAGGCGACTGTGAAAGTGATTCAAAATATGCTGTATCATAACTTTCTATATTTTCAGGTACAAGACTTGTTTCATAACCATCAACGTATGTTGTAAAAACACCTGAAATCTGTGCATAAATATCCTCTTTTGAAGTTTGTATGCTGTTTAAAAGTTCTTTCCTTTGGCTTTGATACTTCTCAAGTTCGTTATGGTCTGACATTGTATTATTTTGTCGCAGGCTGTTTATATCATCCTTGTATTTTGATATTTCAATAATGTTATTATTACCCGCTGCCTTTATAATGTCCTGTTCACGCTGATAAATACTGTTTTCTACATTTGACGGATCTATACTCAATGAAGAGTACTCATCATTATCAGATTGGACGCTTTTAATTTTACTGTCAATCACAGTAAGCTCATTTATGCTGTCACTGCTTACATCACCATAAAAAAACGTACCGATAGAGCTATCCTTCGCTACTCTGTCACCTTCACTGACTGAATGATATACCGTACCGGCACTTCTTGTAGTCATTACCCATTCACTTCGAATTATAAATCCGTTTGTGTTCACATAATTTTCTTGGGTTATATATTCAATCTGCTGCGTATTTACAGGTGTTACGGCATATTTTATTCCGTAAACAACCATTGCCGCAACTGCTAAAAACATTACTACGGCAAAAATTTTCTTCATCAATAATTTTCCCCTTATTCTTCAAAATATGTTTATAATATATATTATATAATTTTTTTTGAAGAAATACAATACTATATGTCACTTTTTGCGTTTAAAATATAAAATTGCCGATGCTGCATCATAATTTGTACCAAGTGCAGATAACTTTTCTTTTATAAAATCACTTTTACCTTTTTCTAATACCTTTACAAGCCACGCAACAAAAGTGTTGTCATCTGCTCCTTTAAGTTTCCTTCCAAGATTGCCCTCTCCGGAATATTTTGAATATTCTTTCATTACCATTTCTATTAACTCTTTTACAGAATAAATTTTTGTTTCATCTATATCATATACTCTTGCAGCATATTCAAGTCCCTCTATAAGCTCTTTACTGTAAATACCTCGCATAGCTCTATAATCTTCCGTTTTAAAAGAATAAATTTTACCTTCAAGATACCCAAGTGCTTTCATACACTCTAAATATCCTTCTTTCATGCTTTTAATTATGCAGTCACGCTCAAATTCCATCATACCCATTTTAGGTTCTTCATATCGAATATTTATCACATTTTTTCCCGCAAGATTAAAATTTCTGTATATTCCAGTACCCCTTATATCGACAGTTATTATATTATCTACACCTTTATCCAAAAGCATATTAACCGGCATATTATTTGTAACACCACCGTCCATAAATTTATCACTGTCAATTTCAGCACTTTTAAATCCCGGAAGTGATGCACTCGCCATGAGGTACTTAATTATTTCACCCTCCGGTATATCTTCTTTAAATTTATATACAGCATTCTTCTTTGTAATTGAAAAAGTAGAAATTCCAAAATCAATAGATGAATTGCGTATTTTGTTTTCGTCAATAATCTGTTTTAATAATTCCTCAAAGGGCGACATATCAAGTCCGTCATGTTTACGAATTTCCGTTATAATATCTGCAATATTTTTTATACCGAATAAATTACTTCTTTCCTTCATTTTAGGCGGCAATTTTACAATATCACCAATCTCTATATTTTCCCACGTCTGTTTTGCTAATTCGTAATCATCCTGTGCAATCAACGCACCGTTCACAGCACCAATAGATGAACCGACAACAGCAGTTATCTCAAATCCCAACTCTCTGAGTGCTTTCCATACTCCTATATGATAAGCACCTCGAACACCGCCCCCCGCAAGTACCAAGCCGTATTTCATCAAAATCGCCCCCTTTTCTTTTATTTTATCATATTTCCCATATTATTTCCATAATAAAAACCGCCATGTATACACATAGCGGTTTTTTTGCTGATTATGCTTATCAGCACTCTTTTCTGCATGGGTCGCAGCAATCATCATGCTTGTGACACGGTTCACAGCAGCAACAGCTATTGTTACCGCCACCAAACAAGCTGCCATCGCAGCACACAAGTACCAGCACAACAATTATTACTATCCATATCCAGCTGTCAGAACCGTTGTTTGAACAGCCTCCTCCAAATAATCCCATAATAAAAACCTCCTTAATCATTCTACAATGTATAGTATGATTAGAGAGGTTTAAGTGTTACATAGATTAAATTTTATTTTCGTTGTATATATAGTTTCCGTTTTCGTCACATGATACATACAACAAAACTCTATCTCCCGTACGATTTGTAATCACCGTTACCCAACCCTTTTCAGTGGCTGAAATAGGAGAATACCATGAATACGGATAATGAGTTTCAACATAGTTTGAGATTTTTTCATGTTGCTCTTTAAAACGAATTTTATTAAAGGGTCCCTTTCCTTTGACAGCACTGTATATACCAGCCGCTGCAACAGCACCCATCATAATCAAAACATTCTTTTTCATGAAAAAACCTCCCTGTTATATCAATATATCTATTATACCACTTTTACACGATATGTACAATAAATTTTAATCACCTATACAAAAATAATCAATAAATATTAAAGCTCTGATATATATCATTTATATAAACATCATATACTTCATGATAAGCAGTCGGTGAGATAAACTCAAACCAATACATATTACCGTTTTTAAATTTACAGTATTTATAGTATTCAGTTGCACCGTTTTTAATATTTATAGCATAATAGTCACTGCCGGATGTCTTATATGAAATATTTCCCGGATGACTGTTTATATAACTTTGAAGTGATGAACTTACTGTTTCACTGCCTATCGGAGTAGCCGCTATCAATTCCCTTGCACTGCCGTCTTGAGACTGAACGGTATATCGAGTAATCTGACCGCCATCATTATAGACACTGAAATGTGATGGATAATTGCAGCTAAAACCATAATCACTGTCACTGTATGTTTTATATACCGGATTTGAAACCACGCTTGACTGCGATGTTGATACTGATTGTTGTACCGTTTGCGGCGGCTGTGTCACATACACAATCTGCGGTGTAGGCTGTGCAGAAACCGGCATTGGTGTAGGTGTTGGTGTTGGCGTCAGCGATGCCGTAGGTACAGGTGTAGCTGTGGCTTCCGGCTCAAATGGACCAACCTCCATTATATACATACTTCCAAATATTCCGGCAAGTAAAAATATAACAGCCGCTGCCGTTATTATTGCTGCAACAATAACAACATTATTACCTTTGTTGTTACCATTATATCCTCCATTGTTTACGGGAGGCATTTGACTTCCTCCCGAAGACATAACACCTCTCATAGTTGCACCGCACTTAGGACAAAATGGTGCTCCTTCACTTACCTGTGCCCCACATTTAGGACAAATCATATAAATACCTCCTAAAATAATATTATCTTGAATCCTTTGCAACATTTCTAAGTATAAGTGCACTTGCAATGAAACATATCACTACAAAAAGGATCATTATAAACCATGACTCACTTACATTCTTCGCAGTAAATTCATATATTGCTTCAAATTCGTGTTCCATACCGGGTACTGCCATTTCCATCTCATTCAAATTTGAAATTGAACCAAATGCCGATACAGACCATTTACTTACAGTTAAGTAGGATATTTTTTCAGTAGCACCCTCAAGCTCAAATAATATCCCCGAAAACAACAGCTGAATTATAAGTAAAAACGGTGCCACAGTCATTGCTTTATCACTATTTTTCGATAACGCAGAAACTACAAATCCTATTGCTGTTGATGAAAAAATAGTCAACAGCATTGTTATAAACATTTCCAAAAAACCTGTTTCCGTAATAGGTCCGCTGCCAGGGCCTTTCACCAAAGCATAAAACATCAAAATCATAATAAGCGACTGTATTATACTTATTATAAACTGAACCGCAAACTTTGACATCACATAGCAGCCCAATCTTAAATTAGCCATATATTCACGTTTCAAAATATTTCGCTCTTTACAGATTTCCTGTATTGAATTAAACAATCCTACCCATATACCAGCACAGGAAATCGCAAACAAAATTGAACGTGTAGAATTGTAAAGGTCAAATACATCATCAGATGCAACAAGTGCTATTAATATTGCAATAAGTATCGGCTGTAAAAATATCATCAAAAGTCTTTGTATGTCATTTTTTATAAGTGTCATATATCTTGCGGATAAAATTACAAACTGCCTTACAGACGATGATTTTTTGCCTTTATCACTTTTTTTATTTACACCTGAATAATTATTTTTTTCTACATTTCCGTATTCTTTTATGTACTTACTTGCCCAAAAGTCTACTTCACTGTCAGTAGTTGTTTTATTATATATTTCTGTCAGATTGTTTACGCCGAAGAAGTCCATACATTCTGACGGTGAACCGTAAAAACATACCTTTCCTCCCTTGCCCATAAACAAAATTTTATCGCACAGATGTAAATTTTGTGTTGTATGGGTAACCATAACAATCGTTTTTCCTTTATTCTTTGCTAATCTGTTAAGGGTTTTCATTAAGCTTGCCTCTGTACCGGGATCAAGCCCTGAAGTTGGTTCGTCAAGAAAAAACAATCCAGGATCTGCAAGCAGTTCCACGGCAATACTTGCTCTCTTTTTCTGTCCGCCGCTTAAAGAACGTATAAACTTATCTTTGTGCTCCGTAAGTTCGACCATACTAAGCACTTCATTTATTCTGTTTATACGTTCTTCCCTTGTAATTTCCTCCGGCATTCTCATTTTAGCCGAATACTCCAGCATCTTAAAAAGTGTTATATTTTCATATATAATATCCTGCTGCGGAACGTATCCTATCATATTTTTTAATACTTGATAGTTTTTATAAAGGTCTATATTATTTACATACACACTTCCTGACGTAGCCTGTTCAAACCCGCTCATAGCATTCATGACGGTAGATTTACCGGCACCGCTGCCGCCTATAACAGCTATAAATTCATTTGGCTCGACTGTTAAATTAACATCTGTCAATATAAATTTTCTTCCGCCCTTATCTTTCACCGTTCTGGATACATTTTTCATTACAACTCTTGTACCTCCGACATCAGACTTATAAAGTATAAGCCCCGAGGTAAAAAACATTACCAAGTTACCGATTGTAATAATATCCTTTTCATTTAATGCTGTGAAATTATAAACACGCTCACCATTAACAAATACTCCGTTTGAGCTTTTTGTATCATATAATACAAATTTACCGTTTTCACGTCTTATCTGTGCATGATGTCTTGAAATATTAATGCTGCTAAAATGTATGTCAGACTGTTTTGAACGTCCTATAGTAATACTATTTTTTTGATTTAAATCAAGTTTTTTCCACACTCCCGGACTTTTTGATGTTGTATACATCATAAGTATTCCCATAGTATGCCCATCTTTTAAATCTTTGTTGTCAATCCTTATAATATCTCCGTCTTTAAGAATATGTACATCGGTTTCGCCGTTATAATTGGTTTTATAATAACTGTTATTTACATAAATTCCGTTTGTACTGCCTCCGTCATATATTACAAGTTTATCTCCTACAAATTCAAAAAAACCATGTTCCTTCGATACAATACTGCTGCTTAGAACAATATTATTTGAACTGTTTCTTCCAAAACTTATCCTGTCACTTCTAAAAGCATTTAAATCCACTTCTCTTACTTCTCTATTACCATCAACGATAATTAAGAAGTTATTTTTATCTTTCACACTTAACTCCCCCGCCGTTTCAGAAATTTAATGTAATTCTAAAATCTCTGCTGCCAATACGAATAACATCATTATTCCTTATTAAAGTTTTATTGGTTATAATCATACCGTTTAAAATTGTACCGTTTGTTGAATTTAAGTCTTCTATGTATGCGTTGCCGTTTTCTGCTGTTATAACACAATGACGTCCTGAAACAAGACTATCATCTATAACAATTTCATTATTAGGACCTCGTCCTATCCTAATCGGTGATGATATTACTGCACATTTTTCCATTCCGTCTGCTATACTTGTAAGAATAACTTCTCCGCTATTATTTACATTCATAGTGGCATCCATTGTCTGATACGACATATTATTGTCGTTATAGCTATTTACATAATCTATATTATCACTATTTCCAAAACCACCATTAAAAAAGCTTTCATTGTCATAGTAATTTTTTGTTGATGACTGTTTCCTTTTAATAAATATAACGGTTAACAAAATACCGACTGCAAGTATAAATAAAATTACAGAAAATATAATAATAAATTTTTTATTGTCATTATTATCACTATCTTCACTGTCACTATTTTGTTCTGCATTAGTATCTGATAAACTGTACGCACCGGATTTTTCATCTGTTTTTCTATAATTAAAGCTAATACTATCCTCTGCTATTTTATCACCCTGTGCAACTTTTATATTAAAGTTATGTACTCCGTCATCTGCCGCTGATGTGCCGTAAGCAAAATCAACTGTATATGAATTTCTTATACTCTGATATATCCAATCATAAACTACATTTATCTGTTTATTCGACATATCATAAATTTCTCCGCCTGAGTACTCCGTAATTGAATTAAGAGTTGCTCGTCCCCCTTGACCGTTCGTACCTGAACTCGGCATCCACATACTATATACAGGAATAAGACTTTCTTTTAGCTTACTGTAAATATCATTTTCACTTATACCACCACTGTAATCATTAATACCGTCTGTTATAAGTATTATATTTTTACGTTTTGCAAGAGAACTGTCATTTCTTGTAGCAAGCTTTAAAGCTTCGTCGATACCGCCGAAAAGTCTGGTTTTCATATCATTATTGGTAACAGAATCAACGGCTTTATCTATAACTGTTTTATCGTTTGTATAATCTAATATACATTTTGCTTCATCGCCAAAGGTAATTATAGCAATTCTGTCATTTTCCTTCATATTTGCTGCCCAAGTTTTTATAGCCTCTTTAACCTGTACCATTTGGTTATTTCCCATAGAGCCTGAAATATCTACAAGGAAAATATCTGCCACACCTTCATTCGTGTCACCAAACCTCTGTACATTTTTTACTGTAAGCTTATTTCCGTCTATATATCCTGCTATATCTGATGTATTCGGTTTATTTACAGGATTAGACTCAATATCTTCTATATCTGCATATACTCTAAACAAATCTGAAAAGCAATACACCTGTCTTACATCAACACTATAAAGTTCACCGGCAAATACTGACGTATTCATCATACATAAAGTCACAATAATCAATGATATTATGAAATTTTTTCTCACCATGTGAAGTCCTCCCCGCAAAGCGGAACAAAAATAAGTTTACTTTCTCCCATTTCAATAATATCGCCTCTTTTAATTGCAACAGGACTGTAAACTTCTTCATCATTACAGTAAACAATACCGCGTCCGTCACCAGGGAACAATTTAAAGCTGTTATTTTTAGGATTATAACTTATAACTGCATGATTTTCACGTGAAATGCTCATATCGCCCGTAATAGCAATATCCATTGACGGATCTCGGCCTATAAAATTCTTCTCAGATTTTATTCTGTAATCCTTTCCCTTTGCACTTCCTTCAACACAAACCAGCCAACCAACAACAGGATCTATTCCCTTTGTACTTTGCATAAATCCTATTGTCTTGCCGTCATCATCACTGCCACAATAATTATTAGGACCTACCGTTTCAGCTATTGACATAGTTCTTCCAACAGCACCTCCGTTATTGTTTACTGCCGCTTCTCCGGCAGGTCTGTCCTGTATAATAGGTACTGTCCTTGATAAGTCCATATTTGATATACCACAGTATGGACATTGCTGATATTTTGCATCGTCATAAAAATGTCCGTTTGCACACCTTTTCATTGCCATAATAAATCACATACCTTTCTTTCATATAAAATTATTTATCAAATAAACACCGCGATAGCACTGTAATTATCACAATCCACCGGTGCATTCTTTCGTCTTTCTTCAAGCATCCCTGCAAGCCATTCCTTAGGTGATGAAGATTGTTTTCTCGCCTCTTCCATATAATCCTCATCAACATATTCCCAGAAACCGTCACTGCACATTAAAAAGCTTGTCTTTTTGTTAATCTTCTGAACCTTTGCTATATCAGGTTCAAATTTAGATTTATCGCCAAGGGTTCTTAAAAGACGATTTTGATCGGGACTTCTTCTTATGTCATCATACTCTATATCTCCTGCCACAAATGATACAAAAGCTACCGAATGATCGTCTGTGACCTCCTGTATAAGGTTTCCTTTAAATCTGTACAATCTGCTGTCACCGCAATGTGCCCATACGGCTTTTTTACCATCTGTAACAAGCACAATAATTGTTGTGCTCATTTTGCTAAGTGCAGTATTTTCCTGTCTTTTTTCATTTATTGCATTTTGAGCCGCTTCAAGGTAAGCATACAATATATCCTCTGACACTTCTGCCTGTGAATCAAAACACTGCAAAACAGTCTTTACCGCAACAGATGAAGCCGTTTCTCCTCCGCCGTGACCTCCAAGTCCATCAGCTAAGACAAAACAATATATCCCATCTCTTTTCAGTCTGCCGACTGAATCTTCATTTATATTTCTGCCGCCTTTATCGCTAACTACGGCTATTCTCATACAATATCACCTCCTGTACAGACTCTAAATACATTTATCCCGTCGCCTATCTTAAACATTTCTCCGTTTCCTAAATATACAGGAGTTTTAGGTTCAAGCTTTACACCGTCGCTTTTATATGTGCCGTGAGTCGATGCAAGATCTGTTAAAACAAACATATTTTTAATCTTGTCATAATGGATACTGCAATGGCACCTGCTTGCTTTATCATCATTTATAAGCACAATCTGACAATATTTTGCATCTCTGCCTATACTTATATTTTCCTTTCCCACCGGAATTTTTTGTCCTTCAAATTCACCGCTTACACCAACAATATACGGAAACTTCTTTTTTATTACTCTTTTATAAATCAGCACTACGGCAGCACCTATCAATGCTATGACTGCCATAATTAACAAAACAAAATACAATATTGTTGCTTTTTTATATGAAATGTCTTTTTCGTCAAGCAAACCGATTATTTCATTACTTGTGATTGCTTTATTCTGCTCGGTATTCCCGTCATAAAAATTAATTCCTACAAGGTTACCACTCTTATCCACAAGTGCACCGCCGTTATTTTGCAAATTTATATTTGCTGTTATCTGATATATTTCACAATTTTCTCCTTTGGAAGATGTATACATATTTTTTGAATTCACAGTTCCCTGTAAAATTTCCTCTATGTTATCACGGCTGTAATACTTAACTGCATACACATTTGTACCATTTTCTATATCGTCTTTTTTGATTTTTGCATCACGTACGTTTTCAAGTTCTTCTTTAAGTTCCATAACGGCAAGATTTTTTTCCTTAGATGATGCTATAATTCCTGCCACAGATATATTTTCCTCTCCGTTTGAACCAACTGTTATACTGCCCGCACCTTCAACATCACTTAAATTAGTCAACACATATTTTTTATCCTTGTCTATGACTATTCCGGAAATATTTTCACTTCCAAAACTATTATTAACAGTAATTCTTACAACTGATTTTGCCGCGTTTGATACACTCAAAGGAATTGAATCCGCCGCAAATGACGCTGTTGTTTGAAAAATAAGAATCACTAAAAATAATACCACCCATTTCCTATTCATATAACAACCCCCTTTTAGTCTATATCAAGAAGCATAACAGTAATATTGTCCTGTGTACGGATATTTTTCGACATCGCACTATTTACCATTACTTCACATACATCATCATCTGCACTGCCTATAATTTCAGCAATTTCATCATCTGAAAGTGCTTTATATAATCCGTCTGAGCAAAGCAGTATCGAATCACCGCTGCAGAGCGGAACATCATGTGCATTTATATCAATCTCTTCAAGATCATTTATTCCTAAATAACTCGTAAGTGCCTGTCTGTTTGGATTGTTAATCGCTTCCTGTACAGATATTTCACCTCTAAGCACCATATCACTTAATACCGACTCGTAATTATGCTCCTTATTAAGCCTTAGAAGGTTTCCGTTTCTGTACAAATAAATTCTGCTGTCACCAATAGAAAGCCAGTAAAGATTCCAATCTTTTATAACTGTAACAATAATTGTTGATCCTGCTCCGCCAAGTAATTTAACTGCATCATTTGCCTTTTGTGCAGACATTACCAATCTTTCACGAATATTTTGAATTTTACTTACTCTATACGAGTTAAGAAATACGTCTGTTGCCCTATGGCTTGCCTTTCTGCCGTTAGACATACCACCCATACCATCTGACAATACCGCAACCATTCCTATTTTTTTCTGCTCCTCTTTATTAAACAAATCTGAATATGCAAAATAATCCTGCTGTTCATCTCTGTTTCCTATATGCTGAGCATTATATGGTGTTACCATTTTGGGTTTTTTAATTTTCTGTGTTTTTTCCATAGCCTTTATCTCTTTTTTTGGAAATGTTGGTAGTCTTGGTAACTGCTCCATGAACCGCCCCATTCCCATCCGTATTTTGCAAATATTTCATATACTTCTGTATCATAACCTATAAACGCAGCTTTCTCTGTATCTGTCCAATTCATAAAATCTGTATCTGATTTATACAAAGATCTATCAGCAAACTTACCTGCATTTCTCGGACTTACACTACTTCCCTGTACCCATGGATTTACACAAGGGTTAAGATCTATTGCTCTGCCGTATGCGTGCTGTGATATACTGCTTGTTCCGTTTACAACTCTGTAATAGAAACTTGATGTATTATTGTGTCCCATAGAATTTCTGTCAGGTGTATCAAATGTGTCCGTAAGATTATCAAAATACTTATCCACAAGCTCCATACGTTCTATCGGATATTGTATTTCAAATAATTCTGCAAAAATACTCAAAACTTCATCTGCTACATCTGCCGCAACAACCATATGTCCTTCACAAACTTCATAATTAAAGTCATAGTGAGGAATTGTCAGATACATTAAATCTTCATATCCAACATTCGGATTTTCTGTCCATGACCTTCCCTGCATAGATGCCCACACATCAGATGGAATAGATTCCTTTGTTCCCATAGATGAAATAGGTTCTATCGTCGGCATAGCTGTCGCAGTAGGTTCAGGAGTTACAATATATTCCACGCTCGGCGGCTGTGTAACTAAATCTGTCATATTATTTTCCGTTTGAGGTTTTTGCGGAATCATTTTAATAACTATAATAACTCCGCATATTATTGACAAAGCCAGTACAATTACCGCTAAAATAATTAATTTATCAAATTTATTTGAAGGCGGTACTTTTTTTCCTTCTTTTATCATACGTCGTCTTCTAATTTCATTATAATCCATTTTTCCCACCCATTAATATACTTCTATTTCACTTATTGCAATATCTTTCCAGTCACCGTAATAGCTTTCAAGAACCTTTATACTTATATAAGATGTATCAGCCGGAGCATCAAATTTTATATCCTGCATAATTCTGTACTGATTAATATCAAGATCCTGAATTTTACTTCCTCCCTCATATTCAACAAGCACTTTGGTTATTCTTCTGTTTCTTGTGTATGTATTCTCATTCTTAAAATAGCCATTAGCTAATTTAATACCTGTAACATGTTGTTTTGTCGATGCACTTAACGTTATTGTAGGGGTAAGCTCAATATTTCTGTCCGACGACCACGCTGTTGTATAATCTCCGTCAATTGCATATTCCGGATAGTAATTTATCCCCACTCCTGAAGTATAGTCCATTCCTCTTGTTGAAGTGGCACTTACACTGGTGAATACCGGTGCAGGAGGCAGCGTCGGCTGAGGTGTTGATGTTACAGCAGGTGACGATGTCGGCGATGTATCTTTATCACTTAAACCTGAAAACAACAATACCGCTATAACAGTAGCTACAACAACTATAACCGCACCCATAATTATAAGTGCTATTTTAATGCCATTATCATTTCTTTGCTGCGGATATTGATTTTGAGGCGAATTAAAATTAGGCTGCTGATATATTCCCGTCTGCACCGGCTCCTTATTATACCCACTACCTGCATAAGTATTTTTCGACGGCGGTATATTATATACACCGCTTCCTTTATCATTACTTATCTCTTTATCACTATTATATAAGGCATTATATAATGCTTCTATACTTTGAAATCTATCCTTTGCAAATACAGACATGCCCTGCATAATTGCATTTTCTTGGGCAATGTCAATCTGAATCCCCATTTGTGATGGTCTTATGAGTGTATCATTCTGTATTCTTTCCAAAGATTCTATCGGTGTTTTACCCGTTATAGCACGATACATCGTAGCACAAAGCGCATACACGTCTGTCCAAGGCCCTTGATTGCCGTGACTTCTGTATTGTTCTTCAGGAGCATAACCTGGTTTTAGCTGTATAGATAAACTTTTATTATTCCCGCTTATATCTCTCGCCGCACCAAAATCAAGTAATTTAACTTCCGAATTTCCCGTTATCATGATATTATCAGGACTTATATCCCTGTGAATAATCCCTTTTTTATGCACTTCTATAAGTGATTTCATCAAAGGACGCATCATCTCAAAAATATTTTCAGGTAATGTCTTTCCGCCGTTACGTTTTAGAAATTCTTTCAGTGTTTCACCTTCTATAAATTCCATAACGATATATGCTGTTCCGTTCTCTAAAAAGAAATCCTTTACAGAAACAATACCTGGTAAATTTTCAAATTTAGCTAAAGCCTTTGCTTCTTCAATAAATTTCTTTCTGCCCTTTTCATAATTTTCACGGTCTGAGCCAGAGAATACTGTTAAAGTATCCGTATTTGACACATCTCTCGAAACAAAACCATTAGGGAAATATTCTTTAATTGCAACCTTGATTTCAAGGTTAAGATCCCAACCTGTATATGTGATTCCAAAACCACCTTCACCAATCGCTTTTCCTATCCAATATTTACCGTTTAATATTGTTTTTGTTCTTAGATGATGTAATGGCGGATTATATTCATTAATATCAAATCCACAATACGGACATTTCCCCTCTGAATCCTTTTTCTTCATACAACCAAGACAAAGCTTGTTTAAATCTTCCATTAATATCCCCCAATTCTATCCTAAAAATAAATCAGTCAATGTTTCATCTGCCATAAGCTCACAATAACCTTCCGGATCTGTTAAAACTCCGTTTCCGCTTAAATCCCATCTCATTCTGTCATAGTCTGTAAGATAATTAACTCCTTTTTTGCAGTCAGGAAATTTCTCATACCAGTCCGGAAATTGCTCACGCATAAATTGCTCCGCAATTTTAACGGCCTCACTGTTTTCATTTCCCTGAGGCGTTGCTGTACCACATATTCTAACACCCGGCGGCGATGAATTTACCAAAACTACGCTTCCGTCTGAGCATTGACCAAGCGAAATCCACGCATGATAATCAGTTTTTGATGAAAGAATATCACCCGGTCTGTAATCCGAAAATGTACCTGCCTCGCTTTTTGTTCCAAATCCCATACTGCTGTACACATCGGCATATTCTTCAGCCTTATATACATATCCGCTGTTTCCGCTCTCTTTTTCAATGGTGTTATAAACAACCCAGCCTATATATCCTGAACAATCTAATCCCTTTTCTATTTGATAACGGAAATTATCGCTGTCATAATCTGCTCCCTGTGATTCGTAAAAACTTTTCCATGTTGGAGATAAACCTATCGTAACAGCCTCTTTGCCGGCACCTGTATCTTCTTCATTCCAGCCGCCACCATATACATAAAGTGTTTGTCCAACAGGTTTCATTGCATTTTCAAGAAAGTTTTTCAACGTACCACTCTTTTTTTCAGTACTTGCATCTTTTTTCTTTACTGATTCTGTAACCAATGGAGTGTTCTGCACTTTTTCATTTTCCGAAACAGTAGTTTGTGCAGTTTCTGTTTCCTTAGGAGCCTGTGTTATTTCAACTGTTTTACTGCTACCATAACTATCATTAATAAAATCTCCCACACTTCCGTTATTACTTAAAAATATGTATCCTCCAGCACTCAGCGTTCCTATACATACTACCGCTATTATTATAGCCAATGATTTTTTTCTCTTCATTTTACCACCTCACACTGAAAACATAACCTCTTTACTTCCCAAATAAAAACTTGTTCCGGGAAGTAACATTACACGCTTCATAGGTTCAATCTTTGTACCGTCACCAAGGAATGTCCCGTATGATGAATTATTATCAGTAAGCCATGCATTTGTGCCGTCATATTCAAATACACAATGATTGCGGCTGACCATTGGTGTTTTTACATCGAATTTTATATTACAATTCATATCCCTGCCTATCAAAACTCTTTCATTTTCACCAACAGGGAATGAATATCCTGCAAACTCACCATTTGTGCATCTAAGCTGTATTGTTTGTGTTCTTTCATTCTTTATTGGCTCAGTTACTGCACTATCCCTGGTAAGCACATCGCAACTTGTATTATTAAACTCATTATTTTGTACTATCATAGGTCTTTCGGATTTATTCTCATTCATTCCGTAACTATTTCCTTGAAAGTTTGAATTTTTCGCATTCATTCCTCTGTTATATGCTCTTGCCAGGGCATTCATATTCTTTATTATAATATTTACTGCAATAAACGGACCTACAATTATAAATGCACCGAAAATCATCCACAAAACTACTGCAGAACCACCTTCATGAATATTTAAACCGTATCTTCCTGCATTATCCTGCTGACGGCGTCCAACCTGATAAAACCATATATAGCTGTAAATGCCGCATGTCAAAATATTAAATAAAATATACATACCTATACCGCGTGTATTATCACCGTCACCTTGACAAACCACATTCATATCCCTTGCAAGCTGATGATAAAAGTACAATGAATAAATACCACATGTCACAAAAGAAAGTAAAATAAGAATCCCCAAACTTCTGTCCTCTCTAATCATCCCCAAATTCCTCCTAAAATTAAATTTAATATTTTCACCGCAAATCCATTTTGCGGACTAAATACTACAATATCACCAGATCCACAAAACATTCTGTATAAATATACACCTATAAAAAGTATAATAGTCAAAACAGTTAATGTTTTAAGTAAATACCTATTTATTTTTCTGCGTAATAAAAAACAAGATATAATAAACGGAATTGTCCAAAACAGCGGATGATATTCAAAGGCAGATAAAAAATCAAATTTCAAAACACTAATCCATGCCCTTGTCATTCCGCAACCCCCGCAAGAAATACCTGTTAAAAATTTGATTGGACAGCCTATACCTATAATACAAAAGAATCCGTATACAAAACTTATTATAAATATAAACAATAAATCATTTAATATTTTTTTCTTTTCCGAATCCATTCTTATACCTTCTACGCAAAAATATCCAGTTAATATTATATCAAATTTCTTCTTTTTTGTCGATATTTTTGTATAAATTTGTTAATAAAAATAAATTTTATAAAAAAACTCCCGAAAAATTCGGGAGTCCAATTATTTGTCCTTTTCAATTATTGTTCCAAGTCGATAGGCATTAATAAGTTTCTTTAAGTCATCAATATTTTCTTTTAATCGTCGTCCATTATCTGTATCTCCTACAAGAATTCTATTAAATACCTGTTCTACTACAATTTGATTTGATACAATATCGTCGTTATTTTCAATCAAGCTTTCAGCAGATTCAAAAGGTTCGTGCTCTGTAAGAGTAAGTCCATAGGAATTATATGTTAAAGTATATCCAACAGCCGTTTTATCTGCAAAGCTGCCGTCAATCATGATAACCTTTCCATCGCATTTTAAAGGATTACTGTCCTCACCTGACGGAACATGTCCGCTTATTATGTGACCGTTTTTATTAAGCCCAAATTCTGTTAGAATCATATCAGCAATTTTTGTATTACCTATAAGACTGTAATAAGGATTTTCACGTTCTATATGTGTGCTTTCATCATCTATAAAATAACGCTCAAAGATAGGAAGCTTATCTCTTCCAAACACAGGCGAACCGCTGCCGTTCCACAAATACCACAAAATATCTCCGCTTTGTTCACGTTCTTTTTCGTCAAGCGACATTATGGATTTTCTCACATATCCTTCAAGTACGTCAAAGAGTCCTTTTCCCCGGTATTCTTTTCCGTATATATCCATTTTTTTAAACGTACCGTCTTCATTTAACGGCACGCATCCATGGAAAAGTACATTACCATTATACGTCTTATAAAGACCGCCCTTTTTAAGCAAGAATCTTGTATGTTTTTGTAATTTTTCACAGCGTAAAAATGCTAATTTTAATTTATCAATAACTTCCTTTTCCTTATCTGTTAATTGATAAGGATTTTTCCTGTCAACCGTTGGGAAGTCCACATCATTCATGGCATAGTTTTTTCCATCTATATTTATAGTTTTATTTTCGTAATCTATCCTATGCAATAACCTTCTTTGTTCCATATTAAATTCAGGATGTCTTTCTATAAGATTTCCCTCAAGCTTAAACTGTATTATTGCAATAGCCTTATGCATTTTCATCTCAAGAATAGTTTCCGTATCACGAGCTTTCATGTCATGTATAACAAAACTTTCACAATCAGTATCACTATATACACTCATTGCAAATGATGCAAGAGGTAACATATTTATACCGTATCCATCCTCAAGCACATCAAGATTACCATACTTAATACAATTTCTTATTACATTTGCTATACATGTAACATTTCCTGAAGCTGCACCCATCCAAATTGTATCATGATTCCCCCACTGAATATCAATAGAATGATATTTGCATAAATCATCCATAACTTTGTGAGTACCGCTGCCTTTATCAAATATATCACCCAAAACATGAAGATGATCTACTACAAGACGCTGTATAAGCTCTGCTATTGCCACAATAAATTTTTCTGCCGTGCCTATTTCAAGAACAGTATTTACTATGCCGTCATAATACGCACCACGATTTAAAACCTCCGGTTTTTCCGTTATAAGTTCCTCAATTACGTAAGCATACGCTGGGGGAAGTGCCTTTCTGACTTTAGAACGCGTATATTTTGACGAAACTACTTTACAGATTTCAATAAGTCTGTAAAGCATTATTTTATACCAATTTTCTGTATCACTGCCGATACTTTTTACATAGTCAAGCTTTTTTCTCGGATAGTAAATTAGTGATGCAAGTTCTCTTTTATCTTCTTTTCCCAGAGTATGACCAAATACATCATCAATTTTCTTTCTAACTGCACCCGAACCATTTCGCAGCACATGTGAAAAGGATTCATATTCACCATGTATATCCGACAAAAAATGTTCTGTACCCTTTGGCAGATTTAATATAGCCTGTAAATTTATAATCTCCGTAGATGCTTTATCAATAGTAGGATATATTTCCGATAACCTTTCAAGATATTTAAACTCTGTTTCCATTTTACTCTCCAATCATTACTTTTGTTATTTTCAAAGTAACTTATATTTCGTGATACTGACTATATACCTCTCGTTTCGGCAATCCTCTATCCTGTGCCACTTTTTTTATTGCTTCTTTTTGAGGTATACCCTCTTTAATGTATTTTTCAACATGGTCGTAAATTGAAATTTCTTCCCAGTCATTTTCTTCTTCTATTTCTGTTGCACCCTCAATTACTATTACATATTCACCACGAGGATTATTCTCCCCATAATACTCTACCGCCTCATCTATGGTACAGCGTTTAACTTCCTCATGTATTTTTGTAAGTTCCCTTACAAGTGCTATTTTTCTGCCACCACCTAATACTTTCTGCATATCATTTAAAGTATTTTTCAGTTTGTGCGGTGCTTCATAAAATATCAATGTGTGGGTATCATTTTTTATACTTTCAAGATGTTCACGTCTGTGACGTTTATTCACCGACAAAAACCCCTCAAATGCAAAACGACGTGTGGGAAGTCCAGAAAGAATAAGGGCATTTATTCCTGCAACAGGTCCCGGTACAGATGTAACATCAATATCATTTTCTATACACAGTTTCACAAGATCCTCACCGGGATCAGAAATTGCCGGTGTTCCGGCGTCTGAAACAAGAACGACATTCTTACCGCTTTTTAACAGAGATATTATATATCCACCCTTTTCATGCTTATTATGCTCGTGATAGCTTGTTAAAGGTTTTGATATTTCAAAGTGGTTTAAAAGCTGCAAAGTACGCCTTGTATCCTCCGCAGCTATAAGGTCAGCCATTTTAAAAGTTTCAAGACTCCTTGACGACACATCTCCTAAATTACCTATCGGTGTCGCACATAAATACAGTTTTCCGTTCATATAATCTCCTTATTTCTTCCGTAAATTATGTCAATTTCTTCTGTGTATGTACCATCTTCATTATACACATACAACGGCGGTAAAAACTTTAATTCTTCTCCGCCGTCCTTCATACCTTCTACAAGCACAAGGTTTGGTGCTTTATTTACTTCAGGATGAATAAATCTAATACGCTTAGGTTCAACCCTATATTTTCGCATAGCACATAAAATATCCGCAAGTCTTGACGGACGGTGTATCATAAAAAGCCTGCCCTTTGATACTAAAAGTTCACGGCTCACACGCATAATATCATTAAGAGTACACATCACTTCGTGACGCGAAATTGACTTTGTATCAATTTCATTTCTTACAGCAGTTCCTTTTTTCATATACGGCGGATTACAAGTTATTTTATCAAAACTGCATCTGCCGTAAATTTCCACTGCATTTTTAAGATCACCCTCTACTATTTCCACACGCTTACCTATTTTGTTATATTCCACACTGCGTTTTGCCATTTGAGCAATTTCACTTTGTATTTCAAGTCCGCAAATACGTGGAGTATCCGTTTTTACACTTAACAAAAGCGGTACTATCCCTGTACCTGTACATAAGTCAAGAGTGTTTTTTGAGCGTGTATCCTTTGCAAAATCAGACAACAAAACGGCATCAATTCCGAATTTGAAGCCGTTTTGTTTCTGTATTATGAATAGTCCGTTCTGCAAATCGTCAAGACATTCATCATTTCTTATCATTATTCTTCATTTGCAATGTTGTCAACTATGGCAAAACTAATTTCACCCATAGCTGCAACTTGTCTGTCAACCGTTGCCTTTACATTTGCCTTACCCATACCATGTCTGTATGTAATAAGCTCCGCATGAAGCTCAAGTGTATCTCCGGGAACTACCTGACGTCTGAATTTAAAATTATTAATTCCTGTAAATACGCCAAGTTTACCTTTATTTTCAGGCATTGCAAGAAGCATTACAGCACCAACCTGTGCAAGTGCTTCTGTGATAAGTACGCCCGGCATAATAGGATTACCCGGGAAATGACCTGTAAACTGAGGTTCATTTGCAGTCACATTTTTAATACCTGTAATGCTCTTTCCCTCTTCAAAATCTACAATTTTGTCCACCAAAAGAAATGGATAACGATGTGGAAGAATTTTTTGAATTTCTACATTTGTTAGTGTAATAGGATCTTTTTTCATATTTTTCTCTCCTTAGTTTTAATCTCTTATATATGCTTTTTTATGGAATATATGTGTCGGATCGGACACGTCATCTATTCCGTCAAGTGCAATACCTGCACCCTTTGCAACACATTCAACTATATCGGGAGCAAGTATAACCTTGACACCTGTTTCATCTGCAATACGCTTATCAAGACCGTATATAAGGGAGCCTCCCCCAGTCATAATAATTCCGTCCTGAATTATATCTCCGTGAAGTTCCGGAGGTGTTTCCTCCAACACTTCCCTTACTCTCTCTGTCATGTTATAAACAAAATCATCAAAGGCAGGATACAATTCATTTGATGACACAACAACTGATTTAGGCAAACCTGATAATACACTTATACCCTTTGCCTCACAAAAAAGTTCTTTAGAACGAGGTATAACTCCACCAACCTCCAACTTAATTCTTTCAGCAGTTCTCGGACCGATTATCATGCCCATCTCTTTTCTCATATAACGAACAATCGCCTCATTAAATTCATCTCCTGCTATTTTAAGGGAGCGGCTTACAACAATTCCACCCAAAGACATTACCGCAATATCAGTAGTACCTCCGCCAATGTCTACAATCATTGTACCTCTCGGTCTTGATATATCAAAACCGGCACCAAGTGCTGCTGCAACAGGTTCTTCAATTATATAAATATCCCTTGCACCTACATCACGTGCAGCTTCTATAACAGCCCTTTGTTCAACATCTGTTATACCGCTTGGTACACACATCATAATTCTCGGATGACCTATTGTCCTCGCAAAAATCTTTTTAAAAAATAAACGAATCATTTCCTGAGTAAGTGTTAAATTTGAAATAACACCGTCAATAAGCGGTCTTACAGCCTGAATATGAGGAGGAGTTCTTCCTATCATCTCAAGGGCATCTTTACCTACAGCACAAACCTCATTTGTTTTTGTATTAACCGCTATTACCGTTGGTTCATTTAATACAATACCTTTATTTTTGATATAAACAAGCACCGTAGCAGTACCTAAATCTATACTTATATCATCATTGAACATCTTTTTGCTCCTAAGTTAATAAATAGTCTTATATTATATTATAACTTAAAAATACTTTTATCTCAACATATTTTCAGAAGTTTTTTAGCATTTTTATAAAAAATGTTTTCTTTTTCCTGTTCTGTAAGCGGCAAAGCATTTATAACCTCTACTGCATGTCCCTGTTTTTCCCAAGGGGAGTCTGTTGCATGAAGAATTTTATCACTTCCGTGATTTTTTATAATTCTTACAAATTGTTCCTTATCTATAAAATCAACTGTATAAGCTGTATCAAGATATATACTGCTGCCGACTAAATACTTCTCCACATCGTCCCACTCACGCCAGCCGCCCAAGTGTCCTGCGATTATTTTATCACCGCTTACATATTCAAGAACATGTGCAAGTTTTTCCGGCATACAATGCACGGGCGGGCCTATTCCTATATCCTGCCCTGTATGAAGAACTGTCAAAAGTCCAAGTTCATCACACTTCTTTAATATTCTAATTGACTCTTTACTGTCGATATAAAATTGCTGATATTCCGGATGTAATTTTATACCTAAAAGCCCCTTTTCTTTTATGCCATACAATACATCTTCCCAATCTTCCTGCATTGGATGAAGACTTCCAAATGATATTATACCGTCTTTTCCGTTAATTTCTGCTGCAAAACGATTTATACTTGTAGATTGTCTTTCATTTGTGGCAATGGGAAGTATAACAGAAACATCAATACCATTATCTCTCATTGATTTTTTTAACGCTTCAAATGTTGCAGGTATTACCGCTTTTTCATTTTCTCCATGGGATTTTATATTTCCTTCAAGTATCTCGATTGTTTTTTCTGCTATTTTATCAGGAAATACATGTGTATGAAAATCTATTACCATTACCTATCGTCCTTTCAAGTATTTTTAACTTACTATCTCCAAAATTTTATCTGAAATTTCGCCTACTGTCATATTGGTTGTGTCTATTTTTATTGTATTTAAAGTATCATACATACTTATGCGTTCTATACTTCTACCAATAACATTATCTGTCCTTTTACCAAGTTCAACATCCCTTTTAAGTCTTTTAATAAGTTCTTTTTCTTCGCACGTAAGTGATATACACACTATTCGACATTCTTCTGTATTTAAATTCGATATAATATCATCAATAATTTTTTGTTCGTGCATCACCCAACAGAAAATTATATGCTCATATACACTGCATTTAATAAGGTTATTAAGCAAGTAACAAATATTATCCAAAACCATGTTTTTTGTTTCATCATTCACTTGAAACGGATGCGAATCCCAACACCAATCACCATCTAAAAACACACTCTTATCAAGTTTCTTTTTAAGACTCTGACTTACGGATGTTTTTCCGACACCCATTGTTCCGCCTATCAAATACAATGTTTTCACTCTTTTTTCCATTATATAATTTGTAAGTTCTACGCCATTTCTTATAACTGTCTGTTCTTTTATAATCTTATACCCTCTGTTTTTAAAAAATGGCAGTGCTGTTATTGAAGCATGGGTTACTATTTTGTTGAAACTTTTTTCTAATTCATCACACATCATCTTTGCTACGCCGCATCTTTGATAATCTTTATGTACATATAGTCTGTCAAGATAACCCGTATCATCAATATCGCCAAAACCTATTATTTTATTATCCTGCTCTGCAACAACTGTATAATGTTCTAAAAATGAATCATTCCACTTTTTAACATCTACATTTCCTGTTGCCCAAGCATCTAACTGTTCCTTATTATAATCAGCTGCATTTACATTATGAACTGTTTCATAAAAAAGCTTAGCCATTTCAACGCAATCTGATTCTTTATATTTCCTAATAACCATTTTATCACCATATAATATTATATCACTCAATAAGATAAATAGCAACAAAAAAGAGGACGCTTTATGCGTCCTCTTATATTCAAGTCACATGCTTATTATTAGAACAAACCACAAAGTACTGAAAGCATCTTAGCAGCCTGACCTCTTGTAGCATTAGCCTTAGGCTGGAATGAACCATCATCCATACCATTGATAATACCTAAATCAACAGCATTTTTAACATCTTCAGTTGCCCATGCACTTATATCAGCCGCATCTGTAAATGTACAGTCAGTCACCTCAGACGCTGTAACCTGCTTGTATGCAGCAGCTTTAGCTACCATTGAAGCCATTTCTTCTCTGTTGATTTCTGTATCAAATGTATCAACAGTGAATGGAATATCTGCTGCAATTAATCCTGCGTCTTGAGCAGCCTTTACATAAGGCATTGCCCAGTGTTCAGCTGCAAGAGAATCATCTGTTGTAAGACCTACTGCTCTTACGATAAGTGCTGCAAACTGTCCCTTTGTTACTGTTCCGTCAGGAGCAAAGTGTGTATCGTCCATACCGTTGATAACACCTGCATTTGACATTTCTACTATAAAGTCCTTAGCCCAGTGTCCATCTATATCAACAAACTTTGTATCTGTTGATGGTGTTGTTGAACCTGCCTCTGGTAGAGCAGCTTCATCAAAATCCTTAGCCTGGTAGTTATTTGCAACAAGATTTACATTTGCATCAGGCTGAGTTGTGTACTGTGAATCTGCAATCTTATCATTCATGTACCAGCTGATATGAGGAGGCTGGTTGTAACAGTTATTGTATGCACCTGATGAATTTCTGTAAATATCATCGTGAGCTAATGTATAGAAGTTATAGTCTGTTGGATACGGAGTTTCATAAATTCTCAATGAATAGCTATACTTAGTCATATCCATTTCAACTTCTACGTCCTTATCCCAGTCACCTTTAATTGTCATTTTCTTTGATGCAGGTTCTGTGCCTGTAACAGCATAAGCAACAATTTCTTCTCTCCAGTCACCCAATAGGTCTGCCTGTAGGTTTACATTACCCTTTGTACCGTTGATTGAATTTGCACCTTCACCTGTAAAGATAGTATCAAACTTCTTTGTTTCATCATTCCATTTAGTTACATTGACATGATCCTGAAGTTCATCCTGAAGATCTCCGTCCCAGTAAATTCTTCCGTTCATTGCCGCACCTAAATCAGGAAGTGCATTACCTTCGTTATCCCAGTAACCTGTGCTGCCGGCAGCCCATGTCACATAGTATGAATCACCGTAACCGATGTTAGCTATCATACCACGACCTGTATCTTTAACACCATTATGTGTTTGAAGAATCTTACCAGTCTTAGCATCCTGTACAACCATACCCCAAACTTGCTGTTCTGTAGCACCGATTGCCTTATCGCCGCCAAGTTCTGTATTATAATCCTTTGCTCCTTCTTCATGAACCTTCATGAATTCAAGTCCTGGATTTGTTGGGTCAAAATCACCAAGGTGCATAGCGTCACCATGACCATAGAATGTACACCATAATACAGAACCGTTATCATCCCATGTTATAGCACCTAACAAAATCTCATCCTTACCGTCACCGTCAACATCACCGGCTTCTATCTGGTGGTTACCTTGACCTATATACTTTTCATTACCGCTGTCAGCAGTATCAAACTTCCAATCCATTGTAAGCTTGTTATTCTTAAAACTATAAACAGCTATTGCACAACGTCCCGGAGCTATTTCAGGCTTACCGCCATAATAACCTCTGCCGAATGCAACTGACGGAGTCTGTCCGTCTATATAAGCAATTGTTGAATTGTATCTTTCTGAACGGTTACCAAAGTCATCACCGAATGTTAGTGAAACTGACTGTGAACCTGACACATTGCTTGGATAATAGTCAATTGTATCAAGAGCCTTACCTGTTTCACCTTCAAATACTGTTACATAAAGTGGACCTTGAAGGTTCTTACCTGCATTTAGAGCCGCCCAGCTGTTTTCGTAAGTATCGCCTTTAGTAGCGTCACCAATTACTGTACCCTGACCGTCTACTGTACCGTCAGCAGTTCTTAGCATAACTTCTGCCTTACCGTCATTGTTAAAGTCAGCAACGTTAAGCATTGTATCGTGAGCACCAGCACGGATATTATAACCCATGTCAATTCTCCAAAGCTGTGTACCATCAAGTTTATAAGCATCTACATAAACCTTACCAGTTCTTCCTGTTGTAGCTGCGTCCTTTGCATCTGACGGGTTCCAAAGCATAATAATCTCATATTGTCCGTCACCGTCAAGGTCACCGTATGTAGAGTCACCAGGTGCATAAGAACCTATATAAACACCATTTCTATCCATCTGTACAACATCACTTTCAGGTGTGTCTGCAAGAGGAATATCAAGATAGCCATTAGCCCATACACTTGCCGGGTCTGACATCTTACCGTTTGCTACTACTGTGTACTTATCATTTACAGTACCTTGTGCGTCAACAAAGTTTGTTATAGCACCCTCTGTAATTTTTTCCTTATTTCTGTAAACAGTGAACTGTGTATCAGCCGGCTCTGTTGCAAGTCTTCTCCATGATACAAGTACGCCGTCATCAGTCTTTGTGGCAACAACGCCTCTGTCAAGGTTTTCCATATTTCTTGTAATTGCACTGCCTGCAAAAGCACTTGCGCTGGATGGGGCTACAACTCCTATTGCTGCAACCTGTGCAAGAACTAATGAAAAAACGCCTAACTTCTTCAATCTTTTCTTTGAATTGTTGAACATTTCGTTTCTTCCTCCCTCTGAAAATTTATATCTCACAATTTGCCATTTTACTTTAAGCATAGTGACTATTTTCTATATAATAACACATTTTAAAGAATTTTTAAAGTGTTTTTCATAAATTAGATGTATAATTTACAGTGTTTTTTGTTCAAAATGCGATTTCAAAGAGTTCTTTTATATGTAAAAAACTGGAAATTCACATCGTTTTCATGATAAACTTCTGATTTTTCAACTACTCTCCAACCGTCTGTATCAGAAAGTTCCGGCATAAACACATCTGCATCTGTTCTTTTAAAAATTCTCGTTATATATGCAGTATCGCAGTAAGGCATCAATAGTTTATACACCTCTCCGCCCCCAATAACAAAGGCGTCATTATCACATATTCTTAGTAATTCTTCTACGCTTGATACTGTTTCTACTCCTTGATAATTTTTACTATCACGTGTTAGTACTATATTACGTCGGGCAGGCAGAGGTTTGCCTATACTCTCATACGTTTTTCTTCCCATGACAACAGTTTTTCCAGTCGTTATTTTCTTAAAATAAGCCATATCCTTAGATATATTAAATAGAAGTTTACCGTTCTTTCCGATTCCGCCATCTTCATCTACTGCTGCTATTATTTTCATATTAACTTTCCTTTCAAGTAAAGTTTAGGGCTGTCTTACGACAGCCCATTTAAAAATCTATTTATCATAACCGCACAATCACCGCGTGTCACTTTTTCTTCACCTTTAAAAGCATTATTTTCATAATATATTACAATACTCTTTTTATGTGCAAGCTTTATATAATCCTCTGCCCATGACGAAAAATCACTGCAATTAAGGGAAATATCAGGAACACTCTCTCCATTTGATATAAGATACTTAGCTAAAATTGCCACAAGCTGTTCATTTGTAACATTCTCAAGCGGTCTAAACGTTCCGTCCTCAAAGCCGTCAATCATTCCCGCTTTTTTCGCCGCCGAAACTGCTGAATAATACCAATCACCAGTGCTTACATCTGTAAAATCATTTTCACCGCCGCTAAGTCCCAATGCTCTTACAAGCATTGCAGCTACTTCTGCTCTTGTTACATTTAATTCCGGCCCAAACTTGTTATCACCTATACCGTTTATTATTCCCTTTGCTGATAATGATGCAACTGCATTTTTCATCTCATTACTCATATTTTCCATGTCAGAGAAATTACACCCGCCGTTATATTCTTCATTACTGTATACACGATTCGATGTATTTTTCATATAGAAGTCATAGGATAGTGATTTTACCTGCTGACCGCCCACATAAAACTCTGTTGTCAAATTGTGATTACCCTCAGGTACGTTAGTAAGTTCATATTTATAAGGTGGATAATCTGTACTGAAAACCTCGTTACCGTCAAGCTTATATTTTACGTTCATCCACTCAACCTTTGGCTGATAACCAACCGCAGAAAGCTTAATAGTATTTTCAAGCTCCATTCCGTCGTACATTTGAACATAAGAAACATCCGATGTTTCTGTATAATCCTGAATGTAAACAGGGTCTTTTGTATAGGAAACTATTGTGTCTAAAAGCTGAGGATTTGAACCCATATCAAATCTGTATTTATCACTTGGGTGGTGGTTATTGAATGAAATTATGCACTTAAATTCCGGAAAAACTCGTACTATTTCACCATAATATCTTCGAAGCTGTTGAGTTGCCCAATCAGTATAATCTTCACCGGTAGATGCGTCTTGGTAACCAACACCGCCTTCTGTAATCATCATAGGTTTATTTATACCGTTTTCCGTTGCAAAATTGTGGAGTACCTTTGCACGCATTACAGGGTTTGCATAAGGTCCCATTATAAAACCTATATTTGATCCCTCGTCGGCATTTTTATTTCCAAGGAAATATCTTGAACTGTACATACTGCAACCAATCCAGTCAACATATTCATCACCGGGATAAAAATCTATAAGACGTGTATCAAGTCCGCCCGTATCGTTAGGTGACCAAACCATAGCAATATTTTCCTTTGTATGTGCATAATCTGCAACATATTTAAAGCAGTCAATAAACACCTGTTCATCAATGAAATTATCGTCAATGTTCATTTCCTTACCGAATATTAAAAATATATCCTTACCCCTTGAAGCAAGTTCATCTATATAATTTTTAATATAATTTTCGTATCTACTCATATCAACAGGCTGTTGACTTGCAAAGTTCCAGTTTATACCAACAGCCTCTGTATGATTGCTTTTAACTTCCGGTATTTCTTTCCTTGCCACCCTATCGTTTGAAATTTCATCAGATGGTGTAAACCACTCATAGGAAGTTGTTACAGCATTTCCCACTCCCGGATACTCACAACCTCCCGGTGTTCCCAAAAGCACTCCCGAACGTGGTTCAAATTTTGCACCAAAATATACATAATTATCAGCACTGCTTTCTACATATACATTGTACATTTCTTCATTAAGCATTGCACGCATTTTATCTATGTTTGGATCTATTAAATCGTTTGATTTTGCCAATGCACTTGTTGTAAACATAATTGATAATGCTGCAACCAATGATATGACTTTTTTCATAATATCCCCTCCATAAAATCAATCTTCAATTTCATCATTAAATATAAATTCCTGTGCATATGGAAGTGTTCTTGCCCAGTTTATAAAAGAAACCGACCATTCTGTAAGCTTATGAAAACGTCTTTGCCCTTTTGAACACATTGCAAGTAAATTTTCATAGTTCATGGTAACTGTCCTTGTTTGCTGCCACGACGACGGAAGCCATCGGATAAGTTCCTTCCAATACCCTTTATCTTTCGTTTCAAGATATTTTAAACGCATATTTTCTAAAAAGGCTATATGATTTTCAAGTACATCACCAAGCTTTACACCGTCATAGTCAAGTTCACCGTTATAGTCATCTATTTCAAAACACTCCATTGTTATCGGCGTCGATGCCAACTTGTGCATTGTACTTGTACTGTTTGCTACTGTTCCTACTTTATATGTATCAAATTCTTTCCACCAATAAAGCGGTGCAGTAATATCAACAGACACAAAAATTTGCCGCATAAATTTTCTATGCTCACTTCCTGATTTTATAAGACGCATGGCAAGGGATAAGTCATTTTCTCCAACAACAACACTGCCGTTTTCTTCGACAGTATCGTTTTTAGCCCATGATTCAAGAGGATTTCTCATACCTCTTAAAGCACTTTTAAACCCGTATACCTCTGTATTTTCAAATTTCATTTATTTACTCCTCTTCATTTCAATATACTCATCAAATGTACACATTCTGTCAATAACGGTACCATCTTCTTGAATATCTATAATTCTGTTAGCAACAGTATTTACAAATTCGTGGTCATGAGACGCAAAAATGACATTACCTTTAAATGCTACAAGACCGTTATTTACAGCTGTGATTGATTCAAGGTCAAGATGGTTTGTCGGCTGGTCAAGTATAAGCACGTTTGAACCAAAAAGCATCATTCTTGAAAGCATACACCTTACCTTTTCGCCTCCTGAAAGCACCTTTACAGGTTTGAACACATCTTCTCCTGAAAATAACATTCTTCCTAAAAAGCCTCTTATATATGATTCATTTTGATGCTCGAAATCATCATCGCTGTACTGCCTTAGCCAATCCACAAGATTAAGGTCACAGTCATTAAAATACTTTGAATTATCCTTCGGGAAATAACTTCTTGACGTACTTACACCCCATTTTACAGTACCCTCATCAGCTTCATCTTCACCGGCAAGTATCTGCATAAGTGCAGTAATTGCAATTTCATTTTCACCTATTATTGCAATCTTATCGTCATGATTCATTGTGAATGATATGTTGTTTAAAAGCTTTTCACCGTTTATTGTCTTTGAAATACTGTCAACTGTAAGTATATCACGTCCCACTTCTCTGTCACGTTCAAATCCAACAAACGGGTAACGTCTTGATGATGCCGGCATTTCCTCAACTGTTAGTTTATCAAGCATCTTTTTACGGCTTGTTGCCTGTTTTGATTTAGACTTATTTGCAGAGAATCTCTGAATAAATGTTTGAAGTTCCTTAATTTTTTCTTCAGCTTTCTTATTCTGCTGTTTTATAAGTTTCTGTACCATTTGGCTTGATTCATACCAGAACTCATAGTTACCCACATACATCTTTACCTTTGAATAATCTATATCAACTATATGTGTACAAACTACATTAAGGAAATATCTGTCGTGGGATACAACTACAACTGTACCTTCGTAATCAAGTAAAAAATCCTCCAGCCATTCAATCGCCTGTAAATCAAGATGGTTTGTCGGCTCGTCAAGCAGAATAATATCAGGATTACCAAAAAGTGCTTGTGCCAAAAGCACTTTCACCTTTTCATTACCTCCTAAATCTGCCATTTGACTATACATTATACTTTCATCAAGTCCAAGTCCCTGTAAAAGTCTTGACGCATTCGATTCAGCTTCCCAGCCATCCATTTCGGCAAACTCTGTTTCAAGCTCAGCTGCCTTTATACCGTCTTCGTCGGAAAAATCCTCTTTTTCATATAGTGCATCCTTTTCTTTCATTATGTCGTACAATTTTTTATTACCCATAATAACAGTATCAAGAACACTGTATTCATCATAAGCAAAGTGGTCTTGTTTTAAAACAGACATACGACAATTAGGGTCAATAGAAACATCACCTGTTGTTGAATCTAATTCACCTGATAATATTTTAAGAAATGTTGATTTACCCGCACCGTTCGCTCCTATAACTCCGTAGCAGTTACCGGGAGTAAATTTCAAGTTTACATCTGAAAATAGTGTTTGACCGCTAAAATTCAAACTTACATTAGTTACTGTAATCATTTATTTTCTCCTATATTTTATTGTTGATTTTGCAATTAAATTATACTATAATAAGACTGTAATTTCAATACTGTAATTTAGTTTTTAACCCAAGGAGGAAACAATATGTTAAATATAGGCTGTCATTTATCAGCATCAAAGGGATATCTGCACATGGGTAAAGAGGCAAAAAGTATTAATGCTAATACTTTCCAGTTTTTTACCCGAAACCCACGCGGCGGAAAGGCAAAGGACATAGACGAAAATGACGTTAAAGCATTTATAGAATTTGCCAAAGAAAACAATTTTTCACAAATTCTTGCCCATGCACCATATACATTAAACCCATGTTCAAAGGATGAACATATACGAGAATTTGCACTAAACACAATGGCTGATGATTTAAGACGCATGGAATATACACCGTATCAGCTCTACAACTTCCACCCGGGAAGTCATGTTGGACAAGGAGTTGAAATAGGAATAGACTTTATAGTAAAGCAACTAAATACAGTCCTTACTCCTGATATGACTACAACTGTTCTGCTTGAAACGATGGCAGGCAAGGGAAGCGAAATAGGCAGAAGTTTTGAAGAACTTAAAGAAATCCTTGACGGTGTTAAGCTTGACAACAAAATGGGAGTGTGTATGGACACTTGCCATATATATGATGCGGGCTATGACATTGTAAATGACCTTGACGGTGTTCTTGATGAATTTGACAGGATAATCGGTCTTGACAGACTTTGTGCCATTCACATGAATGACAGTAAAAATCCATTTGAAAGCCATAAGGACAGACATGAAAAAATAGGTGAAGGCAGTATCGGTTTTGACACTATGGTAAAGGTTATAAACAACCCAAGACTTCAAGGTATTCCGATTCTTCTTGAAACTCCAAACGAGCTTGATGGATACGCCCACGAAATTGAAATTTTAAGAAATGCTTATAAAGGATAAAAAAGAGGCTAAAAGCCTCTTTTTTATTAACTGTTATACAATTTTGTATAAAATCCGTTTTTACTTAAAAGTTCTTCGTGAGTACCTTGTTCGATAATTCTTCCCTTATCCATAACAAGTATCAAATCAGCTTCACGGATAGTTGAAAGTCTATGGGCAATAATAAAGCTTGTTCTGCCCTCCATCATCTTTAAGAATGCCTTTTGTATTCTCTGTTCAGTCATTGTATCGACATTAGATGTTGCTTCATCAAGAATAAGCACCTTAGGATCTGACAACATTGCACGGGCTATTGTCAAAAGCTGTTTTTGTCCGCTTGATAAATTACCGCCGTCCTCTGTTATCATAGTATCATAACCGTCAGGAAGTCGTTTTATAAAACCATGTGCCGACGCTGATTTTGCAGCTTCTATAATCTCCTCGTCTGTTGCCCCCTCACGTCCGTATGCAATATTTTCCTTTACAGTACCTGAAAACAACCAAGTATCCTGAAGCACCATACCGAAATTCTTTCTAAGGCTGTCACGTGTAACGCTGTCTATTGCCTGACCGTCAACAAAAATTGTACCACTGTCAGTACCGTAAAAGTTCATAAGAAGATTTACTATTGTTGTCTTTCCTGCACCTGTCGGTCCTACAATCGCTACACGCTGACCAGGTTTTGCTGTTATATTTAGGTTCTTTATAAGTTCTTTATCCTTATCGTATGAGAAATCAACGTCTTTAAATACAACCTCTCCGCCCTTAACATCAAGTTCAGGACGATTTTCATCTGAAGTTTCTTTCTCTATGTCACCTAAAGCAAATATTCTTGCCGCTGCCGCCTGTGCTGACTGAAGCTGTGTCAAAATACTTGTCATATCATTTATCGGTCTTGCAAACTGTGTTGCATAAATGAGGAAACTTGATATAATACCAACGCTCAAATGTCCTGAAAGTGCAACAAGTCCACCAAGCACACCGACAAGCACATAAGCAAGATTATTTATATAACGTGTAGTCGGATTAACAAGTGAAGAATAAAATTGTGCCTTTTGTCCGCAGTCATAAAGTCTGCTGTTTATTTCACCAAATTTCTCACTGCTTTCATCTTCATATCCAAAGGCTTTCACTACCTTTAAATTACCTATCATTTCAGAAGAATAACCGTTAAGTTCACCGACAGTCTGTGCCTGAAGTCTAAACATCTTTCCTGAATTTGTTGCAATAAATTTTGAAACAAATATACATATAATAGTAATAACTATAACACAAAGTGTAATTCTCCAGTCAAGTATAAACATCAAGACAAGAGAACCTACAACTGTTACAAGTCCTGAAAAAAGCTGTGTTATACCCTGAAGCAGTCCTTCAGATACCACATCAACATCGTTTGTAAGACGGCTTATTATATCTCCGTGAGAATGTCCGTCATAGAACTTTAACGGAAGCCTTGAAATATTATCAAACGCATCTTTACGTATTTTTTCTATTGTACGGTTTGAAAGTGCATTTGTAAATACTGTCATACCCCATGTAAAAAGTGCATTTAAAATATATACCGTAAAAAGTATTCCTATAAACTTTATAACCATAGGAAAATCAACATTATTTTCACCTTTTATAAAGTCAATGGCAAGACCTGATATATACGGTGCCGCCAGCATAAATACATTTGCCAAAAGAGCAGATATTAACAGAAGTATAAAATATTTTTTATGCTCTGCCGCATAGGAACAAAGCCTTGAAATAGTACCTTTTTTCATTTTTAACCCTCCTGTTCCTGCGATACACAAATTTCTTTATATATTTCACAAGTATTAAACAATGAAGAATGTGTACCTATACCAACTATCTCACCATCATCCATTACAACAATTCTGTCAGCATCTTTAACTGAATTTACACGCTGAGAAACTATTATAACTGTCTTACTGTCTGTATTTTCTTTTATCGCCTTTCTAAGCGCCGCATCTGTTGCATAGTCAAGTGCACTTGCACTGTCATCAAGAATAAGTATCGGTGAATTTTTAATAAGTGCTCTTGCTATTGTAAGACGTTGTTTTTGTCCGCCTGATAAGTTATTTCCGCCCTGTGAAACATACGTATTGTATCCGTCCTCTAAGCGATCAATAAACTCGCTTGCCTGTGCAACATCTGCTGCTTTTTTCATTTCTTTTTCAGTTGCATTATTTTTACCCATACGAAGATTATCTGCTACTGTACCTGCAAACAACGACGCTCTTTGCTGGACTATTGCTATTTCCTGTCGCAAATAATCCTCACTGTATTCTTTAACATCATTTCCGTCTATCAAAACTTGTCCTTTAGTCGCATCGTAAAAACGAGGTATAAGACTTATAAGAGTTGTTTTTCCTGAACCTGTACCGCCTATTATACCAAGTGTTTCACCTTTTTTAATTTCAAGATTGATGTTTTCAGCAGCTGCCACCTTACTTTTTCCGTAAGTTAAAGATACATTTTTAAACTCAATCGCATTTTCACTGTTTCCGCCCTTGCCCAAGGTACCATACACGATTTCTGGTTCTGCCGACAATACTTCACTTACACGAATTGAAGAAGCATATGCCTTTGTGAAAAGTACAACAAGGTTTGCAACGACTATCATAGCATTTAAAATTTGCGTAATGTAGTTTATAAATGCAATAACTTCACCCTGTGAAAGATGTCCTGTATTTACACGTATTCCTCCGAAATATATTACCGCAATAGCCGCAAAATTCATTATTATTGTTGTAGCAGGATTTGTAAGTGCAGCTATCTTTCCGACACGAATAGCCGTATCCGAGTAATCTGTATTTTTGTCATTGAATCGTTTTCTCTCTCTTTCCACACCTGCAAATGCACGTATTACCCTTACACCTGACAAATTTTCACGAAGCACCAATGTTAATGCGTCAAGCTTGTTTTGTACCGACTTATACAGCGGTACCGCTTTAAACATTACAAGGAACAATACAAATATAAACAGTGGTATTACTATCATAAAGATTATTGAAAGTTTTAAGTCTATCGCCACTGCCATGATGACACCGCCTATACATAAAAACGGTGCACGAATCACAAGGCGTATAAGCATAGCCACTGCCGACTGAAGCTGGTTTACATCACCTATAAGTCTGTTTAAAAGGGAGGGTGACGTAAACTTGTCCACTTGAGAAAATGACAATGTTCCGATTTTTTTAAACATTGCATTTCTTAAATCTGTACCAAACCCCTGTGATGCTATTGACGCACTGTATTGACATATATACGCAAAAATAACGCCAAATGTTGCAATAACAAACATAACTATTCCCATTTTTATAACATAGGAACTGTTACCCATATTGATACCCTTATCTATCAAAAATGCCATAAGAGTAGGTATAAGAAGCTCCAACACCGCCTCAGACAACTTAAAGAACGGTCCTACTGTAAGCTGCAGACGGTAGGGCTTCAAAAACGGAAATAATTTTTTCATAATAATCAATTACACCTCTTTAGTAAAATCAATATGTTTGAATATTATACCATAATTTCGTATATTATGCAATAATTTATTCACCCACATTAGTTATATGAATCGGACGCATTTTCACATAACGATAACTCGACAGCGGACGGCAGTCAGAATCGTAAGTATGTGCAGCAACCTTAATACTTGACGGAGTGCCGTTACCTGCATCTACAACCACCGGCGAATGGTCGAATCTATCACTCGGTGAAAACTGAAGCTGAATAATATCCCCATTACGTATCTGCGACAAATCGGTTACTATTCCCCTTGGTCCTGCTCCTCTGTTTGTTGTAAGAAATCTATACAATTCTTCAACACCTGTCCATGCCGGTGCTCTGTCATTTACAGAAATATAATACCACCCGAAAATAGGCGTGTAGTTCATTATACCGCTTCCCGCATAAATACACTGGGATGCAAAATTAGTGCAGTCTCCTCCTATATTAGAAAAATCATAAAATTTGGGATTTCTGCCGTATGCCCATTTTTTAGCATAGGCCACAGCAGCTTCTCTGTCATATACCATATTAAATCATTCCTTTCAAAATAAAAAAGTTTATACTATATAATATGGAATAAATTTTTTTATGTTAAAAAACTGCTGACATTACATCAGCAGTTTTTTAATTTTTATTCAAGAACGTACACTACACAACTTCTGCGTCCAAACGCCATAGCATTTGTTGGGTAGCATAAATCTATTTTATTACCTTTAATTGCACCGCCTGTATCCTCTGCACTTGCAACACCGTATGTCCAAGAACCGTCTGCTGCCGTTACATATACCCTTGAACCAAGAGGTATTACATTCGGGTCAACAGCTACCACTCCGTATTTCAGCGGATTACCCATTGCCGAAACAGTATATCCTCCGTTCTCACTTGCCGATGTAGAATATGCTGTTGCAGTCATTGTAATTTTTTTTGAATACTTATATCCGTTTACTGTTCCGCCGTCATCACTTACAGTGGATTTTGTATTGTTTAGTGTTTCACTTACGGTCATTTTTTGCGGTTCAGGAGTAGGACTCATAGTTCCCTGTGCAATTATTTTATTTTTCGGCTCAACAGTAACTGTTTCACTTATTACCTCTCTTGAAACCTCATTACCGTTGTTATACACAACTTTGTATTTAATTTCTTTCGTTCCGTCACAGCCTTCATCTACTACCTTTTCCTGACCCTTTATAAGCGTTGAATCTTCTACATACTCAATACCCTTACTTATAGGCTCCGTAACGGTTTCCTCAGTATGGCTTACTGCAACAAGTTCTATTGTGTCACCATCAGCCAATGTATCACCGTTTGATGATATAACATCATATTCTCCTGGTATATAACCGGCTTCCACAAGCGCGTCTGTAAGGTCGGCTTTCGTAACCGTAACAACGCTTTCTTGTCCTCCGACTTTAATTGTGACTTTTTTTCCTCTTTTAATAACTATATCATCATTGTCTGTAACAGCCTGTTCTGTTGATACATTAAGCTTGTCCGCCTCGCCGATATCAAGCCCATGCTCCTCAAGCACTTCTTCTACATTGTCACTTCTTGTCCTTACCGTCTTAGATTCATTCATACCGGTAAATTCATTAATTTCTGTTATGGTAATTTCTTTCGCCGATGCACCATACACCGTTCCGAAAATCGTTGCTGTCAAAGATATAAGTGTAATGCCGGCGGCAATCCTTCTTCTGCGTGACGCTCTTTTCTTTGCTTGTTTTTTTGCTTCACGTTTTTCACGAAGTTTCATAAGCATTTCCTGCTTATTCTTGTCTTGTGTAATCATAAAAGTTAAACCCCTTTCATTACTTATCGGATAGTATACTACAGAAATGTTACATTGTCAATAGTTTTATTACGATTTCGTTACAAAATAATTTCATTTATTGCAAAATTAAATCTTTTATTACAATAAATATCCATATATTACCATATATATTCACTGACCTTTTACATTATGACTGTTATTTTAAATTTATTTAATACTGCATAATAGCTATCAAAATATTCCATATTCTGTATATAAAAAAAATTATGGGCAATAATATAAACAAATAAAAAAACGGAGCTGTTAAAATGAAAGAACTAACAAAAAAAGTAGTCATACTCAATAATTTTACGTCACCATACGTTGCTCAAGCTATAATTGTTTTTAAAGACTATAACCCTAAATTAGAGGGGCGCGCAATAGAAGATGCAGAAAAAATTGTGAGTCACTATATAGATAAAATTGAAAAAAACGGACAGCCTCAAAAGGCTGTCCGAAAAAAAGGAAAGTATTTAAAAATAGCCGCTGTTATTATTATAGCAGCTGTTATTTACGCTGTTATAAAATATTTAATTTAATTATTTCATTTTAGAATCTATATATTTAATATGTTCTTCGTATTTCTGTTTAGATGTTGAATCAGCATCATAGGTAAAATCATAATACACGGCGATGCCATTTTTTACAATACACTTTCTATGCACGACACTTTCACCGTCTTCGACCGTTACTACATAGCTGTCGCTTCCGGCTCTCATCTCTGTCGCATTGTCAACACCAATTTCTTCAAGATATGCTTTCATCAAGTCTGCCGGTTCACCGGACTTTCCCTCCTGAGCAACAATCATCGTTGCTCCGCCTAAAGCATCAGTTAAATTAAGTTTTTCACTGCCTGTTACTGTATTTGAACGAAAATCTGAAGGATACGGGCATGTTACACCGCTTAATGATATTTCAGAATAACCGGATTTAGACGCTATCGGTGTAGCTGTTACCTGTACTCCCAAACTACTTTCAGGTGTAGATGATGCTATTGTATTTGTTGTACTGTCGTCACCCGGTATATTATATCCTATTATTATGCTCGCCACCGCAATCAATAAAATTACTGCGACAAACAAAACGGTTGTACCTCTATTCTTTTTACGCTTTCTGTTTCTTGCCTGTCTTGCTTCTTTTTCAGCAAGACGCTTTTTGCGGTTAAGTCTTTCCGCCTGTAATTCTTTTATCTCTTGATGCCTTGCGGCTTGTGAATTCTGCATATTTTTTCTTACGGACTGACCGCATCTGTCGCAGAACCTTGTACCTTCTTTTAATTGTCTGCCACAATTTTTGCAGTACATTAAAACCCCTCCGAAAAATTCATTTTAAACTGTCTAACACATTATACTACATCTTGTATATAAATGCAAGTAATTTTTATAATTTTATTACATATTGATTACACTGTTTGAAATATTGGTAATAAGGCAGAAAAAAAACAGCAGAATAAATCTACTGTTAATCTGCTGTTTTTATTGTTCTTTTGTTGAAAGTTTGTGTTCAAACCGTCCGTTAATTTTTTTTAATTCTTCCATACTTATTGTTCTTGTATGTTTAGTGTGTGCCCATTCAGTTTTGTTCTTACCTATAAGACCCTGAATTGCTATCGGTACCCACGTAAAGTTATAGATAATATATGTAAAATAATAGAATATCATCTTAGGTTTAATTTCTCTTCTTTCAAACCATATAACAAACGGCGTATACAAAAATTGCAATATTACGATAACATTCCATATAACCGCACCAAACGGAATATCCTGAAATATATACGAAACCTGCATAAAGCCCAAATCACCGTCAGGATAGAAAGTTTGTGCATAAGCAAAGAAAGTAATAATCCCTGTTGCAATGATTCTTATTGGCTGTACAAGATATACTGCACAGTCAATACAGCTAAGCTTTCTTTCTTTTATACCTTTTTTAATAAGCTTAAAGAAATATCTTGAAGCAACATCACAATGACCCTGCATCCAACGCACTCTCTGGCGCCATGACTGTTTAAGCGTAAGCGGTTTTTCATCATAGACAACTGCATCATAAGCAAAAGCGACTTTTTCATCATTTAATGAAAGCTTCATGGTAAACTCCATATCCTCTGTAAGACATGTAGCTCCCCAGCCAAGCTTCTTTAAAACATCAAGTGCTATTATAAATCCTGTACCTGAAAGTTCGCAGCAAAGTCCAAGCTTGTATCTTGAAAGCTGGAAAATTCTGTTTACACTCCAGAAACAAAATGAATATGCCGCAGTAATCCATGAATCATAAGGATTTTTACTGTCAAGGAAGCCTTGTACAACTTTAAATCCCTGGTTTGCCCTTTCATTCATTGCTTTTAGATAATTCCTATCTACAAGATTATCAGCATCAAATATAGAAATATAATCGTATTTTTTCTTCATATTATAAATCTTCTCAAACATCCATTCAAGAGCGTGGCCTTTGCCTCGAAGATTCGGTACATTACGGACATATACCAACGCACCGGCTTTTTCAGCCTCTGCCGCAGTATTATCCTCACAGTTATCGGCTATTACAAATATATCATACGCCTCATCCGGATAATCAAGTTCTTTCAAAGATGACACCATATTAGCAATTACCGCTTCCTCATCATGTGCCGATATGATTAGTGCAAACTTATGAATCTTATCTTTTACTTTTTTATTTCTGTCTTTTATCGGCAAAAAGCCGGTCAATCCTACTATTAAATAGTAAATACCGATTGACAGTGAAAATACCTGCAATATTATGCTGAACACAGTCCAAAACATACTGCCTTCTGACATTACATTACCCCCTATTAATAACTCACTGTCTATTGTACTATCTTTATTCTAAAAATGCAATAACTTTATTAAATTTTTGTAAAATTTAATAAATATTAATATTTAATTTATAAATTTAAAAGATATGTATGTGTATTTTTCAATAAGAAATAGAAGATATTATAATATACAGACCTGTACATATAATAGAAAGGGCAGAAAAAAATGCTATAAGTTCACCTTTAAGTTTATTTTGTTTTCTACGGCTTCTTATTGCCACACCGGCAATATATCTGCTGTTTTTTTCATATCGTGTCATAATACATCTTGTCCTTTTGTTATTTTTCTTATTATATTATATTCAGATTATTTACAAAATATTCCATATATTATAAAAAATAAATAATTTGTAAACATAATGGAAAAAGGGTTTTAAAATATACATCATTATGATATAATATATATTTAAGGAAGAATTTATACGGTCTGACCGTTCAAAATATATCAGTATGAAAGGAACTATAAAATGAATTTATGCTCAAGGTGTAAGAAAAACTCTGCGGTTTTCTACATTACAAAAATGGAGGGGGACAAAACAACAAGCGAAGGACTTTGCCTGTCATGTGCAAAGGAATTAGGAATTGCCCCTTTAAATCAGATGATAGACAGTTTTGGTGTTTCAGATGACGAGCTTGACAATCTTAACAACCAAATGTCTGAATTTATGGAAAGTATCGAAAATATGAATCCTGACGGTAATCCTACTGAGCTTATGCAGCAGATTTCAGGCGGCATAGATGACGAAGGCGGTGCAGCAACAGCTCCCCTTGATATGTTCAAAAATTTCTTCACCGGAATGGGAGATAATTCATCTCAAAGCAATGATAAAAATACAAAAGATAAAAAACAAAACGGCAAACGTCAGAAAAAGACCATGCTTGATACCTACGGCACAAACCTTACAGAAAAGGCAGCCGAAGGAAAAGTTGACAGAGTTGTAAACAGAAATGCTGAAATTGAACGCGTTATTCAGATACTAAACAGACGCTCAAAAAACAATCCTGTACTTTTAGGTGAACCGGGTGTTGGTAAAACAGCAGTTGCAGAAGGTCTCGCTTGCAGAATATTTGAGAGAAATGTACCTCCTAAGCTTTTTGACTATCAGCTGTATTTACTTGATTTTACTGCACTTGTTGCAGGTACACAGTTTAGGGGTCAATTTGAGGCAAGACTTAAAAATCTTCTAAACGAGGCTGCTGAAAGAGGAAACGTTATACTTGTAATAGATGAAATACACAATATTGTAGCAGCAGGTGATGCAGAAGGTGCCATGAGTGCCGCTAATATTCTAAAACCGGCTCTTGCAAGAGGAGAAATTCAAATCATCGGTGCAACTACTCTTACTGAGTACAGAAAGCATATAGAAAAAGATTCTGCCCTTGAAAGACGCTTTCAGCCTGTACTTATAGATGAACCGTCAATCGAGGAAAGTATTGAAATATTAGAAGGTATTAAAGATTACTACGAAAACTATCATCACGTTAAAATATCTGATGAAATAATAGAACAGGCTGTAAGAATGTCAGAAAGATATATTACAGACCGATTCCTGCCTGACAAAGCTATCGACATAATAGACGAGGCAGGTTCGAGAGTTAATTTAAAAAACAAAGCTCTTTATGACGAAAGACTTTTAAGCGACAGAATAAAAGTCATCGACGAGGAAATGGCAAAGGCGACAGAAGACGGTGACTTTGAGCACATTGCTAACCTTAAAGTCGAAAAATTAAAAATAGAACAAGACATTGAAAAAGCAAAACAAGAGGCTGAAAAAGCAGAAATTACATTTGATGATATTGCAGCAGTAATAGAGGGCTGGACAAAAATACCCGTACACAGACTTACCGAAGACGAGGCAACAAAACTTCTTAATTTGGAAAGCCGTATTCACGAACGTGTAATAGGTCAAGAAAAGGCAGTCACTGCTGTATCACGTGCAATAAGGAGAGGCAGAGCCGATATTACAACAAGAAAACGACCTGTATCATTCATCTTCGCAGGTCCGACAGGCGTTGGTAAAACCGAACTTGTAAAAACAATCGCAGAGGTAATGTTCGACAACGAAGAAGCTCTTATAAGAATAGATATGTCCGAATACATGGAAAAGCATTCAGTATCTAAACTTATCGGTTCACCTCCAGGATATGTTGGATATGACGATGCAGGTCAGCTCACAGAAAAGGTAAGAAGAAAACCATATTCAGTAATTCTTCTTGACGAAATCGAAAAAGCTCATCCGGAAGTATTTAACCTATTCCTACAAATACTTGACGATGGACGCATTGCTGACAGTCATGGTAAGATTGTAAATTTTGAAAACACTATTATTATAATGACAACAAATGCAGGCTCAGAATTTAAAGCATCAACTGCCGGATTTAATTCAAACGAAGATGTAAGTATGGAAAGTAACGTCGATAAAAGCTTAAAGCAATTCTTTAAGCCCGAGTTCCTTAACAGAATTGATGAAATAGTTACATTTAAGTCACTTACAAAGGAAGATTTACGTCAAATTATTGACCTGCTTCTAAAGGATATTACGAGTAAACTAAACGAAAAGAATGCAAAACTTGTAATTACTGACGATGCAAAAGAACTTATCCTTGAAAAGGGATATGATAAAAAGTACGGTGCAAGACCATTAAAACGTTCAATACAGAATCTTCTTGAAGATAAACTTGCTCGTCTGTCACTGACAGGTCAGATAACATCAGGTTGTACCATTACAGCATCAAGAAACGGCAATGAACTTGATCTTACAGTTGTTTCAAAATTATTGAACGAATAATTTCCGATATTTTCCTGTGATAATATAAAGCCATCTGTAAATACTATGTATGTACCGCAATGCGGTAACTTTAATTTACGGAGGTAATATATCATGGCATGTAACGGTTCAAACAAGAATGAAAGTATTAAATGTACTGTTTCACAGTGTGCACATCATTGCGGACATTCAGATTACTGCTCTCTTTCTTCTATCCAGATTGGTACACATGAAGCAAATCCTACAATGGTTGAATGTACTGACTGTAATTCATTCCAATTAAAAAAATAATTAAACATTTCAGAACCCCAAAAAGTCCGAGGCCTTTACATACCTCGGACTTTTTATTAACAAAAATATCAATATAATCACGACGATGATAAAACATCAAAAAACCAAATTCCTAAGCACTAAAAATTTAACCGTCTATTAATTCTTGTAATTCGTTTATAAAACGACATACATGAAATCCATCACATACAGCATGATGAACTTGAATTGCTAAAGGCAGCATAAACTGTCCATTTTCCTGATAATATTTACCCATGGTAAATATTGGTACTAAATAATCATAATCCTTTTGCAAATTCAAGTTAAACCCATCAAATATTGTCCATGGTATCATAGAAATATTAAAATTATTCTCTGGGACATTAGGTTTTCCTGTCATTCCTTTTTGTTCGCCATACTTCAATATATCATTTTCGTATGCAGCATAAAACTTTTCATAATTTGAATCATAATCAGTCCAAAGATTAGAAAACGTTTCTGTATCTTTATGAAATATCGTGTAACACGGTACCATCTCGCTATATATACCAAGTTCTCCATCTTTGTTAATTGCCGTTCTAAACTCGCAATGGCGATTTATAACAGTTGTAAGATAATAAAGCATTGTTGGATATAGTTTTTGATTTTTCTTTTTTATTCTTGTAATATTTAATTTGACTGTCATACTGTATGTACAGGGTACATTTAAAAAATAATGGTCAAAATATTCTTTTCTCTCCCAACGCTCTTTATCAATGACAGTAAAAGTCATTTTTCTCATCCTTTTTATATTTTATTTTTCATAATTCACATGAAGCATATCGTGTGCTTTATCCTTAACTATCTCATCATATATATAGTTTATAGAAGGATTTTTACCTGAAAATTTAATTTGTATTCTGTCATCTGTATGATAAAGCGACTTTGCACGCTTATCACGCTGTGGACTTATTGCAAACGGCTGACCTGCACCACCTATACAGCCCTCAGGACATGCCATGACCTCAATTAAATCGTAATACAATTCACCATTTTCAGTTGCCTTTATAATTTTTTCAGCATTGCTAAGTCCATGTACAACACAAATCTTAAACTCTCTGCCCATAGCTTGAATCGTTGCTTCTTTTATTTCCTCTTTACCCCTTACTCCGACAAATTTAATCTCTTTAACAATGCCTGAACTTTGATCATCACTGCACTGACGTATTACAGCTTCAGCAACGCCACCTGTAACACCAAATATCACACCGGCACCGCTTCCGCCCATATCAAACGGAGAATCAAGGTATTCTGTTTCAAGATCGGCAAACTGTATACCTGCTTCACGAATCATTGTTGCCAATTCCTGAGTTGTAAGCGACAATTCTATTATACGTTTGCCGTTTTCCGTAAATTCAGGACGTGAAACTTCGTATTTTTTTGCAGTGCATGGCATAATTGCAACGGAAACAAGTTCTCTTTGGTCATCACTATCCTCGTGCCATTTTTTGATAACACTGCCAAACATCTGCATAGGCGACTTACAGCTTGAAATATTTTTATTAATAAGCTCTGGGTGTTTTGTTTCCGCAAATTTAATCCAAGCCGGACAGCACGATGTGAACATAGGGAATGGTCCTCCATTTTTGACACGTTCCACAAACTCCCTTGATTCCTCCATAACAGTTAAATCTGCCGCTAATACGGTATCAAAAACACAGTCAACACCCATCATTTTAAGTGCCTTAACTGTTTTTCCTAAAACATTTTCACCGTGTTCCATACCGAATTCATCACCCAATGCAACCCTTACAGCAGGTGCTATCTGCACAACCACCTTTTTGTTAGGATCTGCAAGATAATTCCACATTTTTTCAGTTTCATCCTTAACTATTATAGCTCCCGTAGGACAGACTGCCGCACATTGTCCGCAGTTTACACAGTTGGTATCAGCAAGTTTCATATCAAATGCCGGCATTACCTGTAATTTTGACCCTCTAAAGGCAAAATCTATTATACCTAATCCCTGTTTTTCCTGACAGACTCTTACACAGTCACCACATAATATACACTTATTCGGGTCACGCACAATACTTTTTGAACTTGTATCCTTTTCCTTTTCAGGACGGTTATTTTTAAATCTAACCTGTTTTACACCAAAACGAAGTGCCAATTCCTGAAGTCTGCATGAACCGTTCTTTGAACACGTTGTACAATCTCTGCAATGGGTAGATAATAACAGTTCCAAAATCATTTTTCTATGTTTTTGAAGTGTAGGAGTGTTTGTTTTTATACTCATTCCGTCACGTGGCACTGTTGAACAGGCTGCATCTATACCGCCTCTTTCATTTTCAACTACACACATTCTGCATGCTCCATAAGTAGACAATTCCGAATAATAGCAGAAAGTAGGCATTTCAATACCGGCTTTTCGTATAACCTCAAGGATATTTTTCTCTCCTTCTATTTCGACTTTCATTCCGTCAACATACATATATCCCATCTGATTATACCTCCTCTACCGCACCAAACGGACATGCGTCCTTACATGCCCCGCATTTAATACATTTTTCTGTATCTATACTATATGGTTTTTTAATTTCACCCGTAATTGCTCCCACAGGGCATTGTCTTGCACATTTTGAACATCCCTTACACTTGTCCGGATTTATCTTAAATGTCTTTAGTGCCTGACACGCACCGGCAGGACATTTTTTATCAACAACATGTGCAATATATTCTTCTCTAAAATACTTTAATGTTGACAAAACAGGATTTGCAGCAGTTTTTCCAAGACCGCAAAGGGCTGTTTTAGATACTGTTTGTGCCAGCTCTTCAAGTAAGTCAATATCTTCCAAAGTCCCCGTTCCGCCTACAATTCTTTCTAATATTTCAAGCATTCGTCTTGTGCCCTCACGACACGGGACACATTTACCGCAGGATTCATTTTGAGTAAAATTCATAAAAAATCTTGCAACTTCAACCATACATGTATGCTCGTCCATAACAACAAGCCCGCCTGAACCTATCATTGCACCGACCTTTTTAAGGGAATCAAAATCAAGGGGCAAATCAAGCTGACCTGCACCTAAAGTAAGACAACCTCCTGACGGTCCTCCTATCTGTACAGCTTTAAATTCCTGGTCATTTTTAATACCGCCGCCTATGTCAAATACAACTTCACGAAGGGTTGTTCCCATAGGTACTTCTATAAGTCCGGTATTTTTAACATTACCTGTAATTGCAAATGCCTTTGTTCCGGGACTTGTTTCCGTACCGATTGAACGGTACCATGTTACGCCGTTATTTATTATTAGCGGTACGTTTGCATATGTTTCCACGTTATTTAGTACAGTTGGTTTTCCGAAAAGTCCTGACTCAACCGTTCTTGGCGGTTTAACTCTCGGCATACCTCTTTCACCCTCAATAGACGCCGTAAGGGCACTTCCCTCTCCGCATACAAACGCACCTGCACCTTGATTTATATGTATATTAAATGAAAAATCCGTTCCTAATATATTGTCACCTAAAAGTCCGGCTTCCTGTGCCGCTTCTATTGAACGTCTAAGTCTTGCCACTGCAAGGGGATATTCAGCACGTACATAAATATATCCTTCGTGAGCTTGAGTTGCAATACCTGCTATAAGCATACCCTCAAGCATACGATGAGGATTACCCTCCATTATGCTTCTATCCATAAAAGCACCTGGGTCACCTTCGTCGCCGTTACAGACAACATAACGTACCCTTTCCTTTTGTCCAAGTACCTGTATCCACTTTCTTCCGGCAGGATAACCTCCGCCGCCTCTGCCACGTAACCCGCTGTCCTCAATTTCACCGCAAATTTGCTCCGGTGTCATTTCAAACAATGCTCTTTCAAGTGCTTTATATCCACCGAATGCAATGTATTCATCTATTGAATCAGCGTCTATCTGACCGCACTCATCAAGAACAATTCTTGTCTGATTTTTATAAAAAGGTATATCAAATTGCTTTTCATATATACCTGTTTCGTCGTGATAGAAAAGTCTTTCAACCTTTTCACCGTTTTTAAGAGTCTTTTCTGCAATTTCCTCACAGTCCTCTATCTTAACCTGTAAATACAACCAGCCCATTGGCTCAATCTTAACAAGAGGACCTAACTCACAAAAGCCATGACAGCCACTCTTTTTAATACCTATGCCCTCATGCTCTATTTCCTTTTCAAGTGTTACCTGAACATCAAGCCCCATATTTTTACAAAGTTCAATTAATCTTTCGTAAATATCAAGGCTTCCGCCTGCAACACAACCTGTTCCCGCACATACAAGAACACGCATCTTCTGCTCTTTAAGTGCCTTCTCACACACATTTCTGTACGTATTAAGTTCTTCTCTGCTTTTTATCATATATCTTCTTCCCCCTTTCTTACTCTTTCCAAAAGCTCAACTGCCTTTTCGGGAGTCATTGACGGATATACTTTATCATTAACCGTCATAACAGGGGCAAGTCCGCATGCACCAAGACATGATACCGTTTCCACTGTGAACATCATATCACTTGTTGTTGGTTTTTCACTGCTTACGCCAAGTACATCTCTGACCTTTTCAAGAATAGGAATGGATTTTCTTACATGACAGGCAGTACCATCACATATTTTTATAACATACTTACCTTTTGCCTCAAGGGAGAAATTTTCATAAAAAGTGGCAACAGAATATATCTTTGCAAGACTTATTCCCATTTTGTCTGCTATGTACTCAAGAATTTCCTTCGGCAAATATCGATATTGTGCCTGTACACTTTGAAGTACGGTTATAAGATTTTTTTGCTCATTTCCGTATTCTAAAAGAACAGCGTCAACCGTATTCATATCAAAATTTTGCTCCATTTTGCACCTCCGTTTATTATTTCCGTAACATTCAACACGTTATGTCCTATTATATAATAAACATATACGTTTGTCAATTTTTTTTGTTAGTTTTATACAATCTTAATATAAAAAGCCAAAGCTGATAAGCTTTGGCTTAATTTCTATTTATTTTATAGTACATTACATTAATTACATTAACGGTGCAACAAGTCTCATAATATGACCTATAAGCATCGAAAAGAAATTAAATTTTTTCAAATCCTCCTGTGTTATCCTCTGTGACAGACTAAGCGTATCTAAAAAATCACTTTCTACATCCATAACTGCCGGTACATTCACCATATATGCAGCACATTCATAATGAAGATATAAGCTTCTGTAATCATGGTTTATCGTACCGACAATCGCACGTTGTCCATCGCTTATTGACATTTTAGCGTGTATAAAGCCCGGAGTATATTCATAAATTTCAATTCCTGCCTTTAAAAGCTTTTTATAGTAAGTTCTTGCAAGCCAAAAGGCAAATTTTTTATCAGGAATATGCGGCATTATTATTTTTACATCAACACCACGCTGTGACGCATATTTCATCGCCTCATACATATCATCATCAATTACAAGGTAAGGCGTCATTATATAAACATATTCAGCAGCATTTTCAAGATTGTGAATATATGCACGTTTGCCAACGTAAATATCATCAAGGGGCGTATCGCCGAATGGAATTACATACCCTTCTGCATTTACACCACATTCATGGGATAAAGTTATATACTTTCCTCCGTCCTCACATTTTTCATCATTTATATTCCACATATCAAGAAACAACGACGTAAATCCGGCAACCGCTTCACCCTTCATCATAAACCCGGTGTCTTTCCAATGACCGAAACGCATCTTCTGATTTATATACTCATCAGCTAAATTTATACCTCCCGAAAAAGCACATTTTCCGTCAATAACTATTATTTTTCTGTGGTCACGATTATTTTGGTGAGTAGATATTAACGGAACAATAGGTGAAAAAATCTTACATTTTATTCCCTGTCTTTCAAGTATTTCATTATATTGTTGCGGAAGTGTTGCGATACATCCCATGCCGTCGTACATAACACGAACTTCTACACCTTGTCTTGCTTTCATTTTTAAAATATCAAGTACTTCTTTCCACATAGTGCTTGTATAATTTATTATAAAGAACTCCATAAATATAAACTTTTCAGCTTTTAAAAGTTCCTTTTTCATATCTTCAAACATTCTCTCACCAACAGGATAATACTGTACAGCCGTGTTTTTAAATGCAGGAGAACCTCCGAATTTCTTTAAATACGCCGCAAACCCCTTTTCTCTGCGGCTTTCTATTGACTTTATTACCTCCTCATCATCAGGAAGATATTTTTCATTTTCTTTTCTTACTCTTTCGTAGTCGTCACGAATATTATTTGTAACGCCTCTTGTTCTTGTATACAAATAAAACAATGCACCAAATACAGGTACAATGGAAATCAGCGTTATCCATGTAACTTTAAATGTCGGCTCGTCTTCACGGTTTATTTCATATATAATAAGAACCGCACTTAAAATTGTAGAAAACCCCCACAAAACCTTTGAATAATCAGATAACCAGATGTACGTTCCAACAAATACACCTATCTGAATCATAAGCATAATCATAGCAAAAAACTTATTTGAATATAATAATCTATTCAATTTTTTCATGATCACACCTCCGTTTTTTCTTCTGTCTAACTAAATACCATATATTTATTCATGCGGTAATTCCTTAATTGATTTTATATAGGCAAAAGTTTTTTTCTCCCCCTCTTCCTGAAGCATTTTAAGCCAACTTTCAAGAAGCTTCGCAGTATTTGGGTGCATACTTTTTTTAGCATTACCACGTTCAAAATATTCTATCGGATTATTATTCGTATATCCATCTCCAAGATATATTTTTCCCGCTGCAACCCTATCGCAAAACATCTCTTTTACAAAATCAAGAGGCATTTCTACCGGTTCTAATTTATGTGTTGCATTGTTATAATCAGTCCAGTATTCAAAATGATGTCTGTTTCTGCCCTTATGATGCATCCATGCCTTTGAGTAACCGATTGCTCGCCTTTCAGCCTCAGTAGGGCTTCTATCTCCTAAATAGTACTTTGCTCCCGCAAAGAACTCCGTCGGACTGTACTTTGACAAATCATGTCTTAGCCCCTGCCAAAAAATACCGCATTTATAGCAATGACATATTACCTTGTGCCTATGTTTGGTTATGGTACAAAAATGCTTTATTAAATGCCACATTTACTTTACCTCTTTCAACTGTTTTTACGGCTTTCAAGCCACACAATTAAAACCGACATATCTGACGGTGAAACACCGGATATTCTCGACGCCTGTCCTAAAGATTTAGGCTGAATTTTATTAAGTTTCTGTCTTGCCTCAAGTCGTAGTCCATGTATATCAGAATAATCCTGATTTTCAGGAAGGAGTTTTTCCTCCATTTTCTTAAACTGCTCAACCTGCATAATCTGACGTTTAATATAACCGTCATATTTTAGCTTAATTTCCGCCTGTTCACACACAGCATCAGGAAGAGGCTGTCTGTTTTTATCTACTTCGCCGACTTTTTCATAATCAAGTTCGGGACGCTTTATCATATCACTTAAATGGATACCTGTTTTTACAGGAGTTGAATTGTACTTTTCTAAAACAGGATTGGCTTCTTTAGGAGGTATAACAGTACAAGACAGCCTTTTTATTTCCTTATCTATCATATCCATTTTTTCAATAAATTTATTATATCTTTCTTCACTTATAAGACCGACTTTGTACCCAATCGGAGTTAATCTTTCATCTGCATTATCCTGTCTTAAAAGAAGACGATATTCTGAACGAGATGTCATCATACGGTACGGCTCATTTGTACCCTTTGTAATAAGGTCATCTATCAAAGTACCTATATATCCGTCAGACCTTTTTAATATAAGCGGTTCTTCTCCTTTTAATTTAAGTGCCGCATTTATACCTGCAACAAGTCCCTGTGCCGCCGCTTCTTCATAGCCTGATGTACCGTTAAACTGTCCTGCTCCGTATAATCCCTTTACTTTTTTAAACTCAAGGGTAGCATTAAGCTGTGTAGGGTCACAGCAGTCATACTCTATTGCATAAGCACTTCTCATTATTTCTACATTTTCAAGACCTTCTATGCTTCTGTACATCTCAAGCTGTACATCTTCCGGCAAACTTGTAGAAAATCCTTGAGCATACATTTCCTTTGTATCAAGCCCCATAGGCTCCATGAACAGCTGGTGACGTGGTTTTTCTGAAAATCTGACTACCTTATCCTCTATCGATGGACAGTATCTCGGTCCTACGCCCTCAACCAATCCTCCGTACATTGCACTTCTTTCAAGGTTATCACGGATTATTTTATGTGTTTTTTCGTTTGTGTAAACAAGATAACAATCTGCAACATTTTCACCTACTTGTTCCGTTTCAAATGAAAATGGTACAATCTTTTCGTCACCTTTTTCAACAGTCATTTTACTGTAATCAAGTGTATCAGCGTGTATTCTTGCCGGTGTACCTGTTTTAAAGCGTTTTAGTTCTATTCCCAAACGTCTTAAATTATCAGATAATTCATTTGCCGGAAACATTCCGTCAGGACCGCTTTCACGTGAATAACTACCTATAAGTATTTTACCTTTTAAATAAGTACCACTGGCAATTATTGCAGCACGCACTTTATATTCAATACCTGTATGTGTCACAACTGCTGTGACAGCATTATTTTCATCTGTAATTATATCAGTTATTTCTGCCTGTTTTATTTGCAAATTCTTCTGATACTCAAGACGTTTTTTCATTTCTGCATGATATTTTTTTCTGTCTATTTGTGCTCTTAGAGAATGTACAGCAGGACCTTTTCCGCGGTTTAACATCTTTGACTGTATAAACGACGCATCAGCCGCTTTACCCATTTCACCGCCCAAAGCATCTACCTCACGTACAAGATGACCTTTAGCCGTACCGCCTATACTGGGATTACATGGCAGATTACCTATTGCGTCAAGGCTTATTGAGAACATAACTGTTTTAAAACCCATTCTTGCCGCTGCCAATGCCGCTTCACATCCGGCATGACCTCCGCCTATAACGGCTATATCATATTCTCCTAAAACCATTATTCTTCCTCCCCAATATACTCAATCTCAGGTTTCTTTTTCATATCTTTAAGTATAGAACGTTCAATAACTCTTGCCGCATAAAACTGTCCCGGAAAATGTGTTACACAAAGTCCTACAACTATTGTTATAAGTGCAGCAGCTATTGGATTTACCATCGTAAACAACAAGAATAAAATCGCTCCCTCAACTGCCAAAATCAGAAAACTTTGAGGCAATTTTGCAATCATCATCAAAAGTGCATTTTTATACATAGCACCTATTGAACATTCAAATGTAACCATAATCTGATATAGATACGGATGAATCATTGTATAAAGCAAAAGTATCAGCATAGTAACATAAGTTAAAAGCATCCAAAGTACGCTGCCGGTTGTCGCATAAAAGCCATAGTAAAAATAAGCCGCATTTATACCAAGTACAAGCACAACTGCATCAGCTATAACGACAAACATACCTTTTTTAAAATTCTCTTTTAATTTATCAATGCCGTCACTTACAACCCACGCATGTTCACCTCGTGTAAAACAGCGTGTAATATACGCATAACTTGCAGTAGCCGGACCGCTTCCCCATAGAGAAAAGATTCCTATTGCAAAAAATGCCTGAAGTGATACCATAACGCTTCCCTGTATTTCAGCCATATCAATTCCTTGTGTCATTGAAGCTATTTGCGATGCAGTATTTTCCACAACATTAGTGTTTGCTAAAATAATTCCTCCAAACAAATATAAAAGTATTATCCATATTATGCTGGTCATTGTATAAAGACAATTAAGTCCCAAAAACTTAGTAAATTTTCTTATTACAATTTCAAAAAATAAAAAGAACCCTTTTTTCTTAGGCTCGTTCTTATCAACGCCCTTACCGGGCTTATTATAGCCGCCTCCAAAAATACCCATAATAATATCTCCTTATCAAAACTTATACAGATTATATTGTAACACATTTTTTTTTGTGATACAATATTAAAAGCAAAGATTTTAAAAAATATGACGATAAAGGATTTACGATATGAGAAATGTAACAGTAAACCAAAACGATTCATCACAAAGACTTGACAAGTTTTTATTAAAATATATGAATATACCTCAAAGTATGCTGTATAAAAGTCTTAGAAAAAACTGCGTCCGTGTAAACGGTAAGCATGTAAAAGACGGAAAATATATGTTAAAGGCAGGTGATGAACTTTCACTTTATTTTAAAGATGAATTTTTTAAAAACAGTGATTCATTTAAAGCCGGAAATACAAACATTGACATTGTATACGAGGACGAAAACATACTGCTTATTAATAAACCAAGCGGAATAGTTGTACATTCAGATGACAAAGGTACATCTGATACTCTCCTTTCAAGAATGCAAAGTTACCTATATGAAAAAGGTGAATACAACCCCGAAGAGGAACACAGCTTCTCACCTGCTTTTTGTAACCGTCTTGACAGAAACACCTCCGGAATAATTATCGGTGCAAAAAATGCCGTATCTCTTCGCACTGTAAACGAAAAAATCAGAAACAGAGAAATAAAAAAGATTTATATGTGTATAGTAGACGGCATACTCACAAAGGGCGGTACACTTTCGGCACATCTTGAACGTAAAGAAAAAAAGGTGTCTGTAACAGACACCCAAACTGATAATTCAAAAATTGTAAAACTAAATTATATGCCCCTTGCCGCAAAGAACAACAAAACGCTTTTAGAAGTTGAGCTTGGAACAGGACGTACACATCAAATCCGAGCACAAATGTCCCATATAGGACATCCCCTTTCAGGAGATAAAAAATACGGTTCGTATGAAAACGCAAAAATGCAGCTTACAAGCTATAAACTCATTTTTGACTTTAAAAGCGATGCAGGTGTTTTAAATTATTTAACCGGCAAAGAATTTTCTATTGATGTACCCTTCGCAAAGCAATTTTCAGCTATAAAATCATAAAGATTTTTCATAGAATCCGGCTTACCTAAGTGCTTCACACTTTCAAGCATAAGCTCCATTCTCCAATCGTTGTTAAACATAATATTAAAAGCTTCAGACACAGAAAAATTTTCATTTACCATTACAGCCGCACCATTATTAACAAGAAAGCTTAAATTTCTGTCCTCCTGACCGGGTATCGGATTCATTGTTATTAGCGGCAATCCTTTTGCCAATGCCTCTGAAGTGGTAAGCCCTCCCGGTTTTGTTATTATAAAGTCAGCCGCATCCATCATAACATCTACATTGTCCACAAAGCCGTAAGAATATACTGGTCTTGTCCACTCCTGTTCATCAACTGCTGCCTTTACCTTTTTATTTGAACCGCATACACACAAAGTCTGGAAATTATGACTGCACCCCTCTATCTCATTTAATGCGTTCTTTATATTACCGTATCCCATTGAACCCATCATCACAAGAACTGTCGGAATATCATCTATACCAAGCATTTTCCTTGCTTGTTTCTTGTCGATTTTTTCGGAAAACTTTTTCCTGACAGGTATACCAAAGGGAAGAAGTTTTTTTGGTGCAATACCTTTTTTCTGCATCTCAAAAGACAGCATGTTATCAGGGATTACATAATAGTCAAGAAATGTACTTTCCCAAAAAGGATGTACCGTAAAATCAGTAACTATACCAAAGGATGGGCAATCTATAACCGCATTATCTGCAAGTATGCTTATACATACCCCTGCATAACTATGCGTTCCTATTATAATGTCCGGATTATATTCAGATACAAACTTTTCAAGCTTAATTGAAACAAACCTTGAAAAGATAGATAACAGAGAATGTCTGTCGTAAGGTTCATCCTTTTTGGACAACATTCCGTATGCCTTTCCGTACGTTTTAGGTATGTACTTTGTAGACATAAGATATCCGTCCTGTATTGATGAACCAAGTCTATGATTTATATATTCAAATATATCGAGCATACAACATTCATGACCCTTTTCTTCAAAGTATTCCATTATTGCTTTTGCTGTCGAATGATGTCCGTATCCTGCTTTAACAGATAATAATAATACTTTCACAATTAACCTCTCTTATAATGTAAACAATTTATACCCCATGTACAAATATTATAACAAATCAAAATAAAAATTTCAACCATATTGACTTTATGATTTTTATAGTCTATAATGCTGTTTGAATAAAAAAAGGGGTGAGTTTTATGGTTTGCGATATGACAAAAGGGAGTCCTTTAAAACTGATACTTTCATTTTCTGTACCAATGCTTATAGGCAATATTTTTCAGCAGGTTTATAACTTTGTAGACGCCGCAGTAGTTGGTAAATTTGTCGGTGCCGAGTCTCTGGCGGCTGTTGGTTCAACCGGTACAATTATCTATGTAATGATATGTCTTATGATGGGACTTACAAGCGGTGCCGGAATAATAATTTCACAGTGTTTCGGATCACGTAATTTTAAGGAAATGCGAAGAACGGTAACTGCACTTGTGTACATAGTTTTAATTTTATCTGTTGTTACAACATTTGCAGGTATGATTACCGTACGTCCTTTGCTTATACTTTTAAGTACACCAACAAATGTCCTTGATGAAGCTGTAAAATACGCCGACATTGTATTTGCATTTACAATAGGTACTGCTCTATATAATACTGCAAGTGCAATTCTTAGAAGTCTTGGTGACAGCCGTACGCCCCTTTGCTCTTTAATACTTGCTTCACTATTAAATGTTGGCCTTGATTTACTATTTGTAGTAGTATTTAATTGGGGTGTAGCAGGAGCTGCAATAGCAACAGGTATAGCTCAAATCGTAAGTGCCATTTATTGTATTATATATATTGTTATCCGCCGCCAGCAGCTAAACCTTGATGGAATAACTTTCAGAACCACCAAAAGAGCAATTAAAAAAATATTCCAGACCGGTATTCCTGCTGCACTTGAAAGCTGTCTAATAGCACTTGGTACAATGAGTGTACAGCGTCTTGTAAATTCATGCGGTCCTATGACAATGGCGGCTTATACCTCTGCAACAAAAATAGATTCTATCGCCATAGCTCCTATTGTTTCCATCGGTACATCATTATCTGTATTTGCCGGTCAAAACATGGGTGCCGGAAATTTAGACAGAATAAAAAAAGGACTTTATCACACACTTTTGTCACTTATAGCTATTTGTGCAGTTCTTGCTGTTGTAATAGTTGTTTTCCGTTATCAGCTTCTTGGACTGTTTCTTGACTCCTCTAAGGCAGCTGAAGCAATTACAATAGGAAGTAAATATCTTACAATAGTATGTGTTGCGTATATGGTGGCTGCTGTAATGCGTAGCTATCTTAACGTACTGCGTGGTGCCGGTGATGTTAACACATCTGCAATAGCCGGTGTACTTGAACTTGTGGGAAGAATTATTTTTGCATATATTCTCGTATCACCTTTCGGCTCTACGGGAATTTGGATTGCAACTCCACTATCTTGGGTAATGGGCGCGTCTGTGCCTGTAATAAGATACTATTCCGGCAAATGGAAGGGAAAAAGATTAGTATAAAACACAAAACCTCACTTTACAGATAAATCTGCAAAGTGAGGTTTTTATTATTGTATTGTTATAGTTCCGTCTGTTTTTGTAATTACATATTCATTAATATATTCATTTTTGCTTCCCTGTATCTTTACCGTTAAATTATGTACACCCTCTGTAAAAGATGATGTATCAAGATTGTAGTTAAACGGTATTTCCGTCAAATTAGCTATTTCTTGACCGTCTATAATGTATGTAACACTTACTACCTCTTCTTCAGGAAGATACACATAACAGTAAAGAGGAATATTACTTTCTTTATATTCTCTGTCCTTTGCTTTAACAAAAGTGAAATCTACGCTATCCGAGCCGCTTAAAAGATACGGTCCGTTTTTAAGCGCATTATCAATAATCGGTACATAATCAGGTCTATCTCCCAAATAATAACCTATGACCGCTCCCGGTGTAGTATGGTTAAAATAATTTATCATTTTAACCTGTGGATAACACATAGGCAAGTACCAATACATATTTCCAAGTCTGTCATACGCCCATTTTGTATAATCCTCCGGTGCACCCTCGTACTCTGCTTTAGAAATTATACCGCCTTCGCTTATAGCAACAGGTTTATTAATACCATTTTCCTCCATAAACTGCAAAATATACTTTATTGAGTTTGTATGGTAAGCATAATCACCGCAATTAAATAAAATAGCCTCCTCTCTCGATGTAGGCACTTTGTTCATAAAATCCTTTCTTATAAAACTTGAAATACCTACCCAATCTACATATTCATCTCCCGGATAGTACCACGAATATTCTTGATTAAGAGAACTTACATCATTAGGTGACCACATAACCGCAAAACCGTATTCATGAACAATATCCGCTATATGACGAAATGCTTTAACGTATGCTGATGGTGAAAGCCCCAAATCACCTATATTCATTTCACATGCATAACGCACTATTACAGGTTTTTCATATTTTTTAAGATTATCAAGTGTTTGTCTTATATAATCTTCATATTGCGGATCAAATGCAAGAGTAATATCTGTTGTATTCCAAGGTACAAGCATAACGCAATCCTTCTTCGGAACAATTTTTCTGTTAGGCATAAACAAATCATCCTGCATATAATCAAATTCAATATAATTTGAATAGCATCCAAAATCATGATTGAATATAGGAGGATTTTCGTCCGTACCGTCACCATTGCCGTCACCGTTAATTCCGGCGAAAACACCTGTTTCAGGTTCAAATTTACCTCCAAAATGGACCGTTTCGTCCACGCTGCCCTTTGTATAAAGTTCAAATTCTGCATTTGTCACAAGTGACTCGGCATTTTCTAAATTTTTTGCCATATCTACCGGCGGGAAACGAAAACATTCTATTTCTATATTTCCATTATTTACTGTCATTCTCATATTGTAGTCGGAATATCCCCATTCCTTATTATATTCATCTGTCATATCACAAAGGTCGTTTACAGAAGCATAATGTTTTCCGTTATAAAGGTCGTTTTCTATTTTAATGCCGTTCACTCTTGTTATATCGCTGCTGGATATTGAATTACCCAAGAATTCACCCTCAGGCGATTGGTTTGTTACCGTATTTTCTATGTAATTACCGCTGTATCCGCCCACCATATCAAAGGTTTCATCTTCTCTTGTTTCTCTTTTCTCAAAATCACAAAAAGATAAATCCTCAAGTGCTACTGCCACTTCCCCATCTATTTTGACCGCTTCTACTGAAATTCCGTCCACTGTCACAGATACATCTGTACCGTAGACTTCTACAGACGGACGTGCCGTCGGCGGTGGCAGCTTAACTTTTGTTACAGGGTTCCCGTTACTGCATCCACATAACAAAAATAACGCTGCAAAAGCAGTAACAATCCATTTCTTCATATTTCATCCTCCTTTCACTGTAAATATATCACTTTAACCATTATTTTGCAAGGGTTTTAAACTAATTACGATATAGCTATTGAAAAATCGTATATTTTGGAGTATAATTGTAAGATAAGAATAATAATCATTTTTATATGAAAGGATTTGCAGCATAATGGATTTGGAATTAAAAGAAATAGAACTTGCCGCCAAAAGGCTTGAACCTACAATTCACAGAACTAAAATAGAATCATCAAAAACATTCTCTAACATGACAGGCGGGGAAATATATTTGAAATTTGAGAACCAGCAGAAAACAGGTTCTTTTAAAATAAGAGGTGCATCAAACAAAATTGCTGCACTCGTTGAAAGAGGCGAGATAACTTCAGCAGTTGCGTCATCAGCCGGAAACCATGCACAGGGCGTTGCCTATGCTTCACACGTGCATAATATTCCAGCTACAATTGTAATGCCGAAATCTACACCTATTGCAAAGGTGTCAGCTACCGAAGGTTACGGTGCAAAGGTTATTCTTCACGGCGATTGTTATGACGACGCATATAACAAGGCTGTTGAAATACAGGAAAAAGAAGGTGCAACATTCCTTCACCCATTTGACGATTTTGAAGTAATGGCAGGTCAGGGTACAATCGGTATAGAAATACTTGAGGACTTACCTACTGTTGATATAGTTATTGTTCCTGCCGGCGGCGGCGGACTTCTTTCAGGTGTTGCCGCATGTATAAAGCAGATTAATCCAAGAGTTAAAATAATAGGTGTACAGGCTGAGGGTGCACCGGCAATTTACGAATCATTTAAACAGAAAAAGAGAGTTGTTTCAAACAGCGTAAGTACAATAGCAGACGGTATTGCTGTTAAAGAACCCGGCGAAAACACCATAAATATTATAAACAAATATGCTGACGATGTGGTAACTGTTTCAGACGCAGAAATTTCAGAAGCAATTTTGTTGCTTCTCGAACGTACAAAACAAGTTGTTGAACCTTCAGGTGCTACTCCTTTAGCAGCAGTTTTAAACAATAAAATTGATGTTAAAGGTAAAAAGGTTGTATGTGTACTTTCAGGCGGTAACATTGACGTTAGCTTCATTCACAGAATTATAGAGCTTGGTCTTGTTACTCGTGAGAGAAAGCTTAAATTCTGTACAACGTTACTTGATATTCCGGGAAGTTTGGAACACCTTTCACACATTCTTGCCGAAGCAAATGCAAATATAGTAATGGTACAGCACGACAGATTAAGTGCTGAACTTGACCCTAATGAGGCTATTATTCATATTGCCTGCGAAGTCGGCGGAAAAGAACACGGTGAAAGAGTTATAAAACTTTTAGAGAAGAACGGTTACAATATTATAATGGAATAATACAGGAGATATAGTAATGATAAAAAAATCTCTTATCTCGCTTATATATGAGGCGGCATCTATACAGCGTTGGAATGACCATATACGTCCATGGACCGGTTTTACGGAGCTTGATAAGCAGGCACATAAAATGTTTTACGCCTATGTACTCGCAAAGTGCGAAGGTGAAAACGTGGATATGATAAAACTCATTGAAGGCGGTATATTTGAGTTTTTCCATAGAATTGTACTTACCGATATTAAGCCGCCTATATACCACAAGCTTGTAGAAGAAAAAGGTTATCAGATAGATAACTGGGTTCTTTCCGAACTTAGTGAACACATGGAAGGTATCGGCGGTAATTTCTTTAACAGAATGGAAAAATATTTTCGTGAAAAGGAATATTCCGCACTTGAAAAGCAAATTTTAAAGGCTGCCCACTATCACGCAAGCAACTGGGAATTTAAAATTATTTACCCAATGAATACTGAAACATTCGGTATTGAACAGGTTAAGCAGGAAATGGCACAGGGTCTTGCCGCATGTGATACGTTTACGGGATTTCGTTATTTTGCAGGCAGTGAGTATCTTCAGCAGTTTCTTTCACTTATCGGAAAACTGCGTTATCAACAGCGTTGGTCAAAGGCAGTCAGAATGCCCCAAACATTTGTTATGGGACATATGTTAGTTGTGGCTATACTGTCATATTTTATGACACTGGAACTTGATTCACCTTGCAGAAAACGTCTTGAAAATAATTTCTTTGCCGGATTATTTCACGACCTTCCGGAGGTTCTTACACGAGATATTGTATCTCCCGTAAAGAACAGCGTAAAAGGACTTGACAGTATAATAAGTGAAATAGAGAATGAACAAATGAAAGAGGTTATATATCCCCTTTTACCGCCACCATGGCACAGCCAAATTGAATATTATACACAAAACGAATTCGATTCAAAGGTAATAGACAATAACGAAATATTGATTGTTACCTCAGATATTATAAACGAACACTACAATAAAGACCGCTTTAACCCAATAGACGGTCAGATTATTCGTTGCTGTGACCATTTATCTGCATATATAGAAGCATATATGTCGCTATCATACGGCATTAAATCAGAACAGATGTTAAGCGGATATACACATCTAAAACAACGTTACGAAAACAAAACAGCAGGCGGAATAAATTTCGGAAAATTATTTGATTACTTTGTATTATGAGATATAGAAAAAGAGAAAACAGAGAACTAACCTTTGAGGAAACAAAGGAAAAAGCACTTCGTCTTTTGGAATTTCGCTCACACAGCGAAAAGGAACTTACCGACAAACTTAAAAGAGCCGGTGCAAATGAGGAAAATATAGAAACAGTTCTTGAATTTTGCCGTGAGTATGGCTTTGTAAACGACGTTTCATATGCCAAAGCAAAGGCTCGTGACCTTAAAAACCTAAAAAAATATGGAATCAGACGCATAAAATCAGAGTTATACAGCAAAGGAATTTCACAAGATATTGTAGAAGAGGCTGTTTTAGAGTTGGAGGACGATGAGGAGGATGTTCTTCTCCCACTTGTTGAAAAAAAGCTCAAAGGCGACTTTGATAGAAAAAATGTTGATAAATGTATACGATATTTTTTATACCGCGGTTATAATTTCAGCGACATAAAAAATTGTATAGATAATATTAAACAAGAATATGGAGAGTAAAATTATGAAAAACATCGGTCTTGTTTCGCTTGGATGTGCGAAAAATCAGACAGATGCCGAAATAATGCTCGGTATATTGGCAGAGGACGGATACAACATTACCTATGACCCGTCTGATGCTGACGTCATTATAGTCAACACCTGCGGTTTTATTGAATCCGCTAAACAGGAATCAATAAACGCAATACTTGAAATGGCACAGTACAAAGATGAAAAATGTAAACTTCTTATAGCAACAGGCTGTCTTGCGGAACGCTATGCAAACGACATACTGATAGAATTGCCTGAAGTTGATGCAATTGTAGGCACCGGTGATTATGACAAAATTGCGGAAGTTATAAAAAGTGCATTTGAAGGTGAAAAACCGGTTATATGCGGTCATAAGGACAGAACTCCTGAAGAACGTCTGCCTCGCATATTGTCAACACCGCCTTACACGGCATACCTAAAAATTGCCGATGGCTGTGACAATAACTGCACCTACTGTGCAATACCTAAAATCAGAGGACATTTCAGAAGCCGAAAGATTGAAGATATTGTAGATGAAGCACAGCGTTTAGCAGAGAGCGGAGTCAAGGAACTTATCTTAATTGCACAGGATACTTCCCGTTACGGCAGTGATATATACGGTGAAAACACCCTTGACAAGCTGCTTGAGAAGCTGGTAAAAATCGAAAAAATAAAATGGATAAGAGTTCATTACTTTTATCCGGAAGCCATTACGGACAGACTTATTGACACAATGGCTAAATATGATAAAATTTGCAATTATATTGATATGCCCGTACAACACGGTAACAACGAAATATTAAGGCGTATGGCAAGACGTACTACTCAGGAACAGATGCTCGAAAAAATTGAAAAAATAAGGGATAAAATGCCTGATGCCGTTATCAGAACATCAATAATTGTAGGATTCCCTGGTGAAACAGAAGCTCAATTTAACGACCTTTATGAGTTTATAAAAAAAGTACGTTTTGACAGAATGGGTGTATTCACTTACTCCCAGGAAGAAAACACACCTGCTGCCTCTTTCCCGGACCAAATAGACGAGGATATAAAAAATGAGCGTCTTGACAAACTTATGACGCTCCAGCAAGGAATATCCCTTGAACTTAACAAGTCAAAACTCGGAAAAACAATAGAAGTTCTTGTTGAGGGCTATGATGAGGATAATTTCCTGTTTTACGGCAGAAGCAGAGGTGACAGTATCGAAGTTGACGGAACAGTTTATTTTGCAACAGAAGATGAAGTCACTCCAGGCGATATAATTAAAGTAAAAATACTTGATGCAGATGAGTATGATTTAACGGGTCAAGCGGAGGTGTAATTATGAATACAGCCAATAAAATAACAATGATAAGAGTTTTTCTTGTACCGGTGTTTATGGTACTGTTTATGATAAATAACACTATTTGTCATTATGCAGCATTAGCTGTATTTATAATTGCGTCTATTACAGATGCAATAGACGGTCACATTGCGAGAAAGTATAACCAAACTACTACATTCGGTAAATTTGTCGACCCTCTTGCAGATAAAGTCCTTACAACCGCTGCATTTTTAATACTTATGCACTATGACCGTATGGACGTATGGGCAATTATGATTGTACTCACACGTGAATTTATGGTTGCAGGTGTAAGATTAGTTGCCGCCGGAGATGGAAAAGTAGTAGCGGCAAGTATGTGGGGAAAACTAAAAACTGTTACCCAAATGATTGCTGTAATTGCTGCAATGCTTCTGCTTCCTTACGACAGATTCTTAGGTGTACAGTCATCACTTATTTCAGGCATACTTATATGGATTTCAGTTATATTTACAATAATTTCAGGTATTGATTATCTTGCTAAAAATTGGCATTTATTACAAATGAAGTAAAACGGGAGGAATATTAAAAATGGAAGAAATATTAAAAACATTAAAGTTTGAAGCAGGCGGACTTATTCCTGCTGTTGTGCAAAATGAAGAAACAAAAGAAATTCTTATGGTTGCATATATGAACGCTGATACTATAAAGCAAACTGCCAAGACAGGCAGAGCAACCTTTTGGTCAAGAAGCAGACAGGAAGTTTGGGTTAAAGGCGAAACCTCCGGTAACTTTATGTATGTTAAGGAAATAAGAGTTGACTGTGACTGTGATTGCCTTGTACTAATCGTTAATCCTGCCGGTCCTGCATGTCATACCGGAAACAGAAGTTGTTTCTTCAGAAAAATTGAAAATGGTAAACTTGTTGAAGATATACAAGAAAGTTCAAAATCTGATATTGTCGCAAGAGAACAAGCTGTTATAATAGACAGAAAAGAGCATCCTGAAGATGGCAGCTATACAAATTACCTATTTGATAAGGGTGAAGATAAAATACTAAAGAAGGTCGGAGAAGAAGCTGCAGAAGTCGTTATTGCCGGTAAAAATCGTGACAAGGACGAAATCTGCTATGAAGTTTCAGACCTAATGTATCATCTTACTGTTATGCTTGTTGATAACGGCATGACTTGGGAAGATATTTACAAGGAAATGGAAAGACGTAGAAACTAAATATGTGTATATAAAAACGAGGCATTAGAAATTGCCTCGTTTTATTTTTTCTGATTCATCATTTTTTAAAAATGAACTGCAAATAGCCTGGTGCGGACACGTATTTTTACATTTTCCACATCTGATACATTCAAGACTATTTGGAGTTTTATATACAGGAATATACATTGGACAATCACTTTGACATGCTTTGCAGCCTGTACACTTATCTTTTTTTACAGTGTATCTGTAAAATGCAATAGGATTAAAAAGACTATATACAGCACCTAATGGACATATATACCTACAAAACGGTCTATATACTACAACAGATAGAAATAACAGTATAACCAATAATACCATTTTCCATGTAAACAGCCACGAAAGAGCTGATTGCAGTGATGGATTTGCAGCAATTAGAGGTATACCTCCAAAAAGTGTACCTGAAGGACAAATATATTTGCAAAACCACGGCTGTCCCTGCCCAACCAAATCTACAACCGTTATAGGTAATATTACCACAAAACCTATTAATATTATATATTTAAGAAACTTTAAAATGCGATCACCGGGAAGTTTTTTTAGTTTTTTAGGAAATGGAATTTTATGCAATAAATCCTGTACTAATCCAAAAGGACAAAGCCACCCGCATACAAAACGACCTAACAAAGCTCCAAACAATAGCAGAAATCCTACAACATAAAATGAGAAAAAATGGTTTCTGCTTGTAACTACCGCTTGAAATGAACCAATCGGACATGAACCTAATGCACCTGGACATGAATAACAATTTAATCCCGGTACACAAATTAATTTGAAATCACCTTTGTATATCGTGCCTTTAACAAATCCGGCGGCGTAACCGTTTGTCAGTGCGGTAAAGCATATTTGAACTATATTCCTAATATGATTTCTTATCCACTTAACCAAGACCTATGCACTCCATACAAATATTCACGGCTTTACGAAAAACCTGTTCTGTTTCCTCTTGCCACACGCCTAAAACAAGAAATGATACACCTATCAGAATCAAAGCTACTGATATTATATTTCTTCTAAATAATATCATTCTCCCACCTCTTCAAGCATCTTATCTATAATCACTTTCCACGATTCCTTATCTCTTGAACCAAGATACGCTTTCCCTACTTGGTTTCCGCTTTCATCGACAAAGAATGTAGTTGGCACTGAAGTTATCTGATACAAGATACTATATAAATCCTCACCAGGGATAATATGTGTATAACTTGCACCGGTAGAATCTACAATTTCCTGTGCCAAAGCTACCTGCTCTTGGTCAATACTTCCGTCTGACGCCATAACATCTGACACCATTCCTACAATTTGTACACCTTTATCTGCATATTCCTGTGATAATACACCTAAATCCGGCATCTCCTCAATACACGGATTACAAAAAGTAGCCCAAACATTAACCATTGTCAATTTATGTTCTAATAATATTTCCTCATTTACTGTATCACCTTGTAAATCTGTTGCATTAAACTTCGTTAAAAGTCCATTTGATGCTGAATCCTGAACTTGTACCTCTTCATTAGATTGTGATTCATCTTGCACAGGATCTTGACTTCCGCATCCGGCAAGTGCTAATGATAAGCAACAAGCAACTGCAAAAATAATCTTTTTCATAAAACACCTCCAAAAATATGTTTTTATTATATATGAAATAACATAATCTTTCAAGTACAAAATTAAATAAAAAATTTGCAATACTATTTTAATCAAAAGCTTGACATATTTTAATTCTCATGGTATAATATATAGGCAGTTTAATTTTAGGGGTGTAGCTCAGTTGGTAGAGCAGCGGTCTCCAAAACCGCGTGCCCAAGGTTCGAGTCCTTGTACCCCTGCCATACTTCAAGTCTTGAAAGTGTAGGTTTTAAGCCACTTTCAAGACTTATTTTTTTTATATTTTCTTTGTTTTCTAACAGTTTTTCTAACAAAAATATCATTAATGATTATCGTATATTTTGTCCAATAACAAGATATTATCACGTTTTATAGTTCTACTTCTATGAATATATATATTTTCAGTAGTCTTTATATTTTCATGACCTAATAATATAGAGATTTCTTGAATTGGTATTCCATTACTATCCAAAATACTTGCTACCGTATGACGAAGTCCATGTATAGTACAACGTTTCAAACCTGCTTTATCCATAAGCCGATATACAACCCTGTTTATACAACTCAAATTAGTGTAAGGTTTTCCAAGTTTATTTCTGATAATAAAATTATGATTATCAACATAAGCATTTCCTAATAAAAGCTTATCATATTGTTGACGTTCCTGCTCTGCCCTAAGTTCACTAATAACATTATCAGTCAACGGTATAACTCTATTACTTGCATTTGTTTTAGGTGTTGTTATCAATGCTGTAACGTCTTTATATGTACCAGTTCGACTTTTTGTAATGCTCAATGTCTTATTATCATAATCAACATCATTCCATGTCAAAGCTAATAATTCGCCCCGTCTCGCACCCGAAAATAAAGCAAGCAATAAAAATAGGTAAATATGGCTATGCGAATCTTTAGCAACTTTCAAAAGCTTCTGTACCTCATCAGGTGTATATATAACTACTTCTTTTTTTATATCTTTTTCAAAAGTCGGCATAGAACAATCCAAAATGGGATTTTTAACTATCATATCATTTTTATAAGCAAAATTAAAAGCAACCGATAATATACCATAAATATTTCTAACAGATTTATATGATAATCCAGAACTATTATTTTTACCGTATAACTTCAAATATTTCAAAAATTCTGTAATATCACGAGGTTTTATATCTGTCAAAACATATTCTTTCTTTTCAAAATATGGAATAATCTTTTTATTAACCGTTATTTTATAAGTTTCAAAAGTTGATGGCTTTATAACATCTTTCATATCATTCAACCAATCAGATAAAAAATCAACAAATAAAATTTCAGAATTACCGACTATTCTATTTTCATAATCTGACAAAACTGCCTGTAAAGCCTGTTCAGCCTTTCGTTTATTCCCCCTTGTAGTAGGAATATCAAGATTTATCCATTTTTGTTTATCCTTAAAACGAAACACAGCATAATACTTGCCACCTTTTTCTTGTAAACTACCTTTCAAAATTAACATACTCCTTTCCATGTGTAAAGGTAGTCCGCTATAATACTGATATAATATCATAGCGGACACCAACATTCAAGAAATATTTTTCAAAAAGTCTATTAAACATTGTTTTGGAATAATCATCTTTTTTCCTATACGGATATGTTTAATAGTATTATCTTTAAGCAATTTATATACAGCATTTCGACCTATTGGCAAAATTTCATACAAATCCCTTGTTGTCAAAACATCATTAAAATCTTCTATATTCCTATTCTTTTTTTTCATTTTCTACACCCCTATCACACATAACATTATAACGTCTATACACCCTTTACTATAACATTCCTAAACATTATTTTAAATTAACGATTTTTTTATACCACAAATTATTCATAAGGCATAAGTAAATCTGCATATATTTTTGATATAGTATCAATATCCCCATATTCAATATAAAATTCAGTAATTTCTCTTGGTGTAAATCCTTCTTGAAGATAGATTATAAGACTATCATTTAAAAAACCATATATACATATAGAACAATCTTTATTACAACCTTTACAAGCCTTATAACCACCATCATCATCAAAATGACTCAATATATTTTCTCTATGTATTTTGTCCATTTTTTTCCATAATTTCCTTTTTAAATTTTTCAAATTTTTCATCTACCTCTGCTATATATTCAAGTTCCTCATTCAAATTAATTTGTCTATTTTTTTCTAAACTGGATTGTTCTTTTAAACATTTAAATCCATCAACAGAATAATCAAAAACACTACCATCACACAAAAATTCTTTAACCTCATCAATTCGTCGTAAAAAAGCATTCCACACTTTTGGTCGTTCACATTGAACATTCATATATTGCATATCAAGAGATAAATTTGAAATAATAAAAACAGTGTGGTAAACTGCCCATTTGTTATTGTATCGACATGGTAATTCTAAAGGATAACCATCCAAAAAATTTAACATATCTTGTATCTTAAAAGGACTGTTAAATTCATCAAAGCAAATTACATCTTCACCATTATAGCTATCAAATGGATGTTTATAATCAGTAACACGAAAAACCTTATCATATCCATAGCGTTCCATAACATATCGCGTTTTTCCAGTACCTGTTTCACCAAAAATATAAGTAACTTTTACTTCCCTGAATGTATTTTTTCCTTCTTCTTTTATAATCGTTTGTCGAATTTTGTCAAGCGAATTAATATGTTTAATATTATCTGGATTACTTTCAAGTATATCATAATTAGTCGCACCATCTTTAATCAAATTATACAATTCCTCTAAGTCCGTCCTATGCCCTTGACCTTTTTCGACAGGCATTTCTCCCCATTCTTCAAATGAACCATCAATACTTGTTTCTTTTTTATTACTTTTTTCCCATTTCCCTGTTTTTGTAATATAATCTTTATTTTCCTGTGAAGTTCCTAAAGCTTTTTCAATATGTGCAGTGGGAAAAACATTTTTTAAAGTAGTAAAACGAACAGGAGAAGAAAATACAATATAAATATGTGTATGAGGTGTTTTTTCTTCAATCCCAACTTCATCAGCCATACAATAATATTTAGTAGATTTCAACCCCAATATACATTCTTTTATTTTATCATGGTTTAAATCTTTTTCAGAAGTGGTGCTATGTCAAGATAACGGACACATTAAACCTTTGTTTTTAGTAAAATCAGCAAAATGCACAAATTGGTCGCATTTATTCCACGGTTTGCTTGACAACGAGCCTCTGATGGCATAACGTTCTGCGCCGGGGCGGTGCCCCGAGGGCTGCGCAGTGGCATGAGCCT
>CALXQE010000031.1 GCA_944390495.1 uncultured Clostridia bacterium | reverse complement strand
GTTGGGAAAAGTTGCGGAAGTAGCCAATACAAGTCGAACAGATAATGCTGCATATTTCACCGGTAAATCATTGATTACGGAAATGATGAAAGAATTACCGGATACGGATAAAGAAACGGTAAGAATACTTGAACCGTCTGTTGGAGTGGGCAATTTTATACCACTTATAATAAGAAAATTTGAGAACAAGAACATTGTTATAGATGTCGTTGACATAGACAAACAAAGCTTAGAAATCACAAAATTGATATTGAATAATTACAATATTCCTAAAAATGTTAGTATTAACTATATTAATGCCGATTTCTTGTTATATAATTTTGATGTAATCTATGACTATGTTATTGGTAATCCGCCGTTTTATAAAATGAAATCAAAAAACGGATTACTCAATATATACAGACGATTTGCGGTAAACAAGGAAACGACAAATATCTGTTCGTTTTTCTTGGATAAGGCATTAAAAATCAGCAATTATGTTGCGTTGGTATTCCCAAAATTTCTTTTGAATACTCCGGAATTTGCAACATCAAGAGAATATATTGCAAATAAGGCAGTAGACTGTATAATTGATTTTGGAGAAAAAGGCTTTCCGGGCGTACTTGTAGAAACATTGGCTATATTTATTGATAATACATCAAGGTCTTCTGACACTCATGTAGTATCTATTACACAAGGAAAATATCTGAATCAGCCTCAAAAATATATTTTCGACACAAAACTACCTTATTGGATAATATATCGAAATCAAGAATTTGATGCTGTATGCAAAAAGTTGGATTTCAATGTGTTTAAAGTGTTCAGAGATAGGCAAATAACAAATAAATTGTTATCTGACAACGATGATATAAGAGTTTTGAAATCTCGAAATATAAGTGATGACGGAACAAAAATTATAGATATAGCCGGATATGATTCGTATATATCGGTTGATAATGCAAAGAAATTATCCGTATATGATTACTATAAAAATGAAGATGTTTATATAACACCTAATATGACCTATAAACCGAGAGTGATGAGAAAACCAAAAAATGTTCTTGTAAACGGTTCGTTGGCTATTTTGATACCTAAAGATGGGATTAGTTTAACTAACGAGCAGATGTTATATTATGCAACAGACGAGTATAGGGCTTTTTATCAAATTGCAAGGAATTATCAAACTCGTTCGCTGAATGTCGATGCTTGTTCTGTATTCTTTTATGGTATTTTGAGAAAAACGGAGAAAGAGTTCCCTATAACTGAGAGCTTTGATGAAAAAGATGATATGCAATTATCATTTTTAGAATATATGAAATGAGGAAAAGAGTATGTTGACACAGCAAGATATAGTGGATTTTTGCAATCAGTATGATTATGATATAAGAAAATCTGGCAATGGCAGATGGATAGACCAAAAGTGTGCCGCAGATGTTGTTACCGTGGTTGCAGACTGTATATATAATTATGCTCTTGAGGATAAAGATAGAATATTTACTACTCCTGAAATTTGGCATTATCAGTATACGGTTGAAAATGTAGAAGCAATTTTTAAAAAACCGGGAGTTGAAAATGAGAGCGCAAAAAATGAATACGATAAATTTTTTCAGCAACCTATGGAAATGTTAGCAAATGCACAGGTGCTAAAAAAGACGAAGCGTGGAAATAGAAACTATTATCGAGTAAACGATATGACTGTTTTGGAATATATAGCTTTACGTGAAAGAAATGCTTTATTCTTCTTGAAGACTTATATTGAAAAAGCATTAAAAGATAGTGGCATTTATGATGTATTTGAGGACTTTTTCACTACTCAAACAAAAGAAGCCTATAAAGAACTGAAAGAAGCTTTTTCGAGCTTCACGATTAGAAATACAAAAATAAACGGCGTTACTGAATGTAATCGTATTTTTATTAAGGTGCTTAATCCTTTAGCATACTTTAATAATTCTTGCGGTACCGAAAAAGGTAAAATATCGGATCAGATTATTACATACGATATGCTAATGTATAATCGAAATAATTTCAGAGATGTTTATGCGGACAAACCCAAAGGTGTAACAAGAAAAGACTATGCTGCAAATCATCCGATTGAAGTAAATGAAGCATATTACCATTATCAATCAACGAAAGCTAAAAAATTCCTTAGATTGTTTAACGACCAAAACAGAAATGGTCAAACAGAGCATCTTGAAAATGCACATATTCAAGATAAAGCGATACATATGCATCATATATTCCCAGAATCGGTTTATCCTGAAATATGCTACTATTTGGAGAATATCATCGCTCTAACACCGACACAGCATTTGAATTATGCTCATCCGAATGGAAGAACACAAGAAATCGATGAACAGTATCAGCATTTGCTGTTGCTTTCAAAAGCGGATAGAATACAGGAAAATCTAACAAATACTGCAGTTGAAAAGATATATGAGTTTTCAAACTTTTTATTTGTATTAAATGTTGGTTTCGATAATGATGATGTGTTGGAAATAGCAGATATGGATTTCTGCTCCGTTGTAAATGCCATTAATATGCATTATGTAGCGTAAGGAGGGTTAGATTATGAGTAATTTAGTGTTTGGTAAAAATGAGCAAGTGCGTTTTGATTCAGAAGAAGAACTTCGTATTGCTGTTGATTATATCTTGAGCTCTGATAATGTTGATTTTGAGATTCATGAGGACAATCAGAATCAAGGTGCGTGGGGACCTGAGGAACGTATTCATTTCAAAAGTGGACAGGGTATTCCAGACTGCTTAAAAAGAAATATGACAGCAGGTAAAGCTGGAATCTATGGAAGAATCAACTGTAAAGAATTCTGTGATATTGTTCGTGAGGAAGCTCGCAGAAAATAATACTGTTATGAGCGGCGTAGTTATTTATGGTTAAATGGGATGAAGTAAAAGGTTGTGATTGAATGAATTATATTAAATCTTTGCATATTGAGGGTTTTAAGAAATTCCAAACTCTTGATGTAGAGTTTAATGAACATATGAATATTCTTGTTGGTGAGAACGAAGCAGGAAAAAGCACTATATTAGATGCTATCAAAACAGTATTAAACCAACAATATCGTCTTGCTGATAAATCCGTGTTGAGAGATCTATTTAATGCCCAAATGGTTGAGGCATTTGAAGCCAATCCAAGTGTTAAAACCCTACCTCGAATCTTGATAGAAGTAGAACTCATGCTTGACCCCAAAACTAAAAGTGCTGATTACTTCTATGGAGAGGTATATGGTAAATTAAAAAAGCAAGATGAAAAATTCGGCATCCGATTTGAGTGTAAGTACGATGAACTATTGGGAGTAGGTATGGAGCAATCCATATTGGAAAAGAAAATCCCGTATGAGTATTACGTACTTACATGGATGACATTTGCAAACAATCCATATCAGACAATTCGGAGACCGCTTCAGTTTATCGCCATAGATACAACGAGCAATGTCACAGCTCCATCCTTTAATTCTTACAATAAAACATTATTTACAAGTAGATATGATGAAGCAACAAGGGCTAAAGCGAAAAATGATTTTCGCACAAAGTTGGTTGAAGCATTCGACGCTGCCGAACTTCCAGAATTGGGTGATAATCGCAAGTTCGGCGTTGATACGAAAAAAGTTGTATTAGAAACCATACTTTCCGTTTATGAGGGAGCAATTGCTCTTGAAAATCGTGGTAGTGGAATGGAAAGCCTAATTAAGACGGAGATTGCCTTGGAAAAAGCTAACGGATTGGATGTTATTTTGATGGAAGAACCAGAAAATCATCTAAGCTTTAATACGCTTCGCAAAATGCTCCATGAGATTTCTATGAAACAAAAAGATTCACAGATTATTGTTGCTACACACAACAATATGATTGCCAGCCGTTTAAATCTCAACAATGTTCTTTGGATAACAGAAAGTGAAGTGAAATCTCTTTCTGGAGTAGATAAAGATGTGGCAGAATTCTTTGTCAAAGCTGATGAAAATGCTTTTCTTCAGTTGTTACTTTCAAACAAGGTCTTTCTTGTGGAGGGAGCTACCGAATTTTTGCTGTTGCCGCATTTTTACAAACAGATTACAGGTACAACAATTGAAGAAGATGGTATATCTGTGATCTCCTGTAATGGTATTTCTTATAAGAATTATCTTGAGATTGCTAAAAAAACAAACAAGAAAATATCTGTAATTACGGATAATGATGGTAAACAGAACAGAATAGATGAAGCAACGACATTTAATGAAACTACTACATTGCAACACATCTTTTTGGGTGCGACAATAGATGATTGGACATGGGAAGCGTGTTTGTATAGTCTGAATAAGGCGGTACTTGACGGTATGATAGAAGTTCGGGCAGAAGCTGATTATCTCTTCCACAAAAAAGACTATGGAAAAGTTCTTGGGAAAATGTTAAACAACAAAGTAGATACAGCATATAAGATTCTTCTTTGCGGAACAGTACTTGAAGTACCAAAATACATAAAGGATGCAATTGAATGGCTAAGAAAGTAATTCTTGCTGTTGCTGGTGCGGGGAAAACCTATCATATCTGCCATAAGATAGACCCCACCAAGAAAAACTTGGTGCTTGCATATACCCACGAAAACATTCACAATATTCAAAAAGAATTGTGTGATGCATATGAATGTGTGCCGGAATTGACGACAGTAATGACCTTTGATGCGTTCGTGTACCACAATTTAATTCTTCCATATGAACCGAGTATCGCTAGTCATTTTTCTGTTCCTCGTTTTACGAGTAGAGGTATTTGTTTAACCGATCCCCCACCACAGAGAATAAAAGATAAAAATGGTGAGATGGTCTACAATCCTCTATATAGAAAAAAGGATACGCTTACTCATTATGTGACGAAGAAACATCAATACTATTGTGCCACCTTATCAGAACTTGCACTTCAAGTAAAAAAAGGCCGAGATTCTCTTATCAAGCGAGCTGCAATACGATTGAATATGTTCTACGATTCTGTTATGATTGATGAGTTTCAAGATTTCAGAGAATTTGACTATGAGTTAATCATAAAACTTGCAAAGCATTTAAATAATGTATTGCTTGTTGGCGATTATTATCAACACTCCGTTTCTGCCCGCAACAACACGGGTAAACCATTCAAAACTCCAAAAGGTGATGTACCATACGCCAATTTTATAGAGAGTGTGTTAAAAGCTGGGTTTGAAATAGATACAACTACATTGTCAACATCCAGGAGATGTTCTGCAGATGTATGCAATTATGTAAGAAGTAAACTGGGAATTGATATCACATCGACTGGTGACAACAAGGGACAAGTAATATGGGCTGACAATATTGCTAACGAGGTGTTAAGTAATGATCAGATTACTAAACTTGTTTATAGTGAGGCTACAAGGTATTCATTTTCAGCGTTAAATTGGTCATACTCCAAAGGAGATACTGTGGATTGTGCTTGCGTAATTCTAACAAAAGATTTTGAGAAACTTGCTGAAGATAACTTTTCAATTAAAGAAATATCCATTTCCACACTGAATAAATTGTATGTTGCTATGACACGTAGCCGAGGTGATTTATACCTAATAAAATCATCAACATTTAAGAGATTACAAGATACATATGTCAAACATTAATCGCTCTTTTGATGGCTAAAATCGATTTCTATGGCAACAATATGGCAACAAAAAGTTATGAAGTCTAAAAAATTGGTATAATACAAATATTATAAAGACTATGGCAGATATTACATTAACTAATGTGTTTGAGGTTACAAATACCTTGCCGAGTGGGAATAATAAACAATACCCCGAAAACTGCGTTGTAATGCGGTTTTAGGGGATTTTATTTTGAAATTGATAACAGAATGATAACAGTTGTTATTTTTCAGTATTGTTTTTCAGTTTCTTAAATTCTTCATGTAGGCGTTCAGCCTTAATACGAGGATAACTGTAACGCCACATGTCATATTCTTCCTTATTTATTTCACCTGATTTAAGTTTTTCAAATTCGCTGTTCCATGAACTGAGCATTTTGCTCATGGTTCTTGTAGCAGCGTTTTTATTTTCTACGGCAAGGTACACTTGCCCGTCAATTTCTTTAGGAATAAAGCTGTATTCATCCTCCAAATAGAAAAGTGCGTGTAAAACGGCATCGTAGTTTTCTAAATTAGGATTGGAAATGGCATAAATGCTTACACCTAAAGCACCGGCAATTTTCTCAAGCTGCTTGTCAGGCGGAGTTCTGTTTCCAAGCTCATAGTTACGGATTGCCGGTTCACTCATTCCGGATCTTTGCGCTAACTCCTTTTGTGACAAACCGAGTGATGTACGAAACCGCTTAATCTTTTTTCCAACATCCATGGTAATACCTCCAAATATCTGTTATCAAAAATAATCTTTATATATAGTATAACACAAACAGTTCAAAAATGAAATAGTATTTTTAAATTTTGTGAAAAATATAAAAATATGAAATTTTTGTGAACATGAACAGAAGGTATTGACAGTTCATAAATGAACTGATATAATACAGATATACAGTTCAGATGTGAACTGTAAAAATAATCAAGGAAGGAGGACTTCGTTATGAATAAAAAGTTGATGATTTCTGCCGATGAGGTAGCGGAAGCTTTGGGTGTATCAATGTCCCATGCTTATAAAATCGTGCGACTGTTAAACAAAGATTTGGAAGCAAAAGGTTTTATAACAGTTGCAGGCAGAGTAAGCAGAAGATACTTTGAAGAAAAATTTTATGGATCAGAAGGAGTGATTACAAATGTCGGTGCATAAGGACAAAAAGACAGGTAAATGGTTTGTATCATGCCGATATGATAATTGGGATGGTGCAAGAAAACAAAAGGTTAAGCGAGGTTTTGAAACCAAGCGAGATGCTCTAAGTTGGGAGCGAGAGTTTTTACAGATAAAAAGCTCAAATCTTGATATGACATTCGGTTCATTTTTAAATCTATATTATGAAGACCGAAAAACGAGAATTAAGAAAAATACTTTTTTCACAAAATCGCATATCATTGAAAACAAGATACTTCCGTATTTTAAAGACAGAAAAATGTCTAAAATTAAAGCTACGGATATTATCGCGTGGCAGAATACGATTATGGCAGAGCGAGATGCAAACGGTGAGCCGCACTCACCGAGTTATCTCAAGACCATACATAATCAGATAAGTGCTATTTTTAACCATGCTTGTAATTTCTAGAATTTACCTGAAAATCCAGCAAGAAAAGCCGGAAATATGGGCAGGGAACAAACGAAAGAAATGATTATATGGACAAAGGAGGAATATCTTAAATTTGCAGATGAGATGATGGATAAGCCGCAGGCATTTTATGCTTTTGAGATTTTATATTGGTGTGGATTAAGAGTCGGTGAGTTGCTGGCACTTACACCCGCAGATTTTGATTTTGAAAAATCAACTCTCAGGGTTAATAAATCATATCAGAGGTTTGAAGGTGAGGATATCATAACCGATCCGAAAACGCCGTGCAGTATCCGCACAATAACAATGCCGGATTTCTTGAAAGAAGAAATCAAAGACTATATCGGTATGTTATATGGAATAGGAGAAAATGACAGAATCTTTGATTTTACAAAAAGTTTCCTGCATCATGAAATGAAACGAGGCTCGGAGGCGGCGGGAGTCAAAAAGCTCACTCTGCACCAATTGAGGCATTCACATGTCAGCTTGCTTATCAATATGGGATTCACTGCTGTAGCAATAGCTAAGCGTGTGGGACATGAAAGTATTGATATAACTTATAGATATGCTCATATGTTCCCGAGTGAACAGACGGAAATGGCTGATAAATTAAACATTGAAAGAGGTGGTTGCTAAATGGATAAATCGCTTGATAACAAAGGGCGTTGGCGAAATGTGATAATATCTTTTAGAATGTCACCGCAGGAGCGAGATGATTTGAATGTCAGAGTAAAGTTGTCAGGACTTACAAAACAGGATTACATAATTAAACGATTGTCGGAGCGTGCTGTAATAGTTCAGCCAAACACAAGAGTTTACAAGGCTTTAAGAAATCAAATGGCAGATATTTTGACAGAGCTAAGGCGAATAGAAAACGGTGCGAATATTGACAGTGACTTGCTCGACAAAATTCAAATTACAGTCCAAACCTACAACGGATTGGCAGAAAAAGAAAAGTCCTGATGTATCGGAAAATACAAAAGGACTCGGAAAGTGTGGTAAAACACCCTCACAACAAGGATATTTTACCACACCTCCGGCTAATTTGCAATAGGAGGTGATGAAAATTGTCGGATTTGAAACTGATAAATATGGAAGATGTAGAAGTCGAAGAAGTAAAATGGCTGATTTATCCGTTCATTCCGTATGGAAAGATAACTATAATTCAGGGTGATCCCGGAGAAGGTAAAACAACTCTCGTACTTCAGATTATAGCAAGACTTACCAAAGGCGAAAGCATTGTAAATGAAGAGGCAAAAGAGCCGATAAATGTTATTTATCAAACGGCTGAAGATGGCTTGGCAGATACAATAAAACCACGATTACTGTCAGCTGATGCAGACTGTTCAAAGGTGCTTGTAATTGATGACAAAGATACGCCGCTTACAATGCGTGATGTAAGGCTTGAACAGGCTATTATTGAAACAAATGCAAAACTTGTTGTTTTGGATCCCATTCAGGGATTTTTGGGCGCTGATGTTGATATGCACAGAGCTAATGAAATCAGACCTGTTATGAAACATATTGCTGAACTTGCTGAAAAGTATAAGTGTGCAATAATTCTCATAGGTCATATGAACAAATGCAGCGTGGGAAAATCAGCATACAGAGGGTTAGGTTCTATTGATTTTCAGGCAGCAGCAAGAAGTGT
>CALXQE010000030.1 GCA_944390495.1 uncultured Clostridia bacterium | reverse complement strand
CCCAAAAATCCCTGAATGGGATCCAAAACAACAAGTTTTGCATTTGTTTCAATAATAGCCTGTTCAAGCCTTACATCACGCATTGTAAGCGGCGTATCTTTGTCATCAATTACAAGCACTTTAGAGCAATCTGCATTTGCAGCTAACAACCGAGGTTTTATTGTGTCGGCTAATCCGTCCTCTGCCGTTTGGTATATAACATTTATCGGCAGGCTTTCATCTTCATCAATTATACTTTCGCCTTTGGTGAGCCGTGCAATAATTTGAAGCACAAGCGTTGTTTTTCCCTCACCGGGATCGCCTTGTATAATCGTCACTTTCCCGTATGGAATAAATGGATACCAGAGCCAGCATATTGGCTCAACTTCAACATCACGCATATTTATTAGTTTTAAATTGCTCATTTTTTGTCACCTCCTATTGCAAATTTGCCGGAGGTGTGGTAAAATATCTTTGTTGTGAAGGTGTTTTACCACACTTTCCGAGTCCTTTTGTATTTGCCGATACATCAGGACTTTTCTTTTTCTGCCAACCCGTTGTAGGTTTGCGCCGTAATCTGAATTATATCGAGTAAGTCACTGTCAATATCCGCACCGTTGTTTATCCGCTTTAACTCTGTCAAAATATCTGCCATTTGATTTCTTAAAGCCTTGTAAACTCTTGTGTTTGGCTGAACTATTACATCACGCTCCAACAATCGTTTTATTATGTAGTCCTGTTTTGTAAGTCCTGACAGCTTTACTCTGACATTCAAATCATCTCGCTCCTGCGGCGACATTCTAAACGATATTATCACATTGCGCCACCGACCTTTGTTATCAAGCGATTTATCCATTATCCTCACCCCTTTCCTCGTTCAGTTTATTAGCCATATCAAGCTGTGTCGATGGGAACATATGAGCGTAATTATATGTAATGTCAATACTTTCATGCCCTACTCGATTAGCTATTGCAACAGCCGAAAATCCCAAGTCTATCAGAAGGCTTATATGACTATGGCGAATGGAGTGTATGGGAATACGCTTTACGCCTGCGGCTTTTGTACCTCTGTCCATCTCATGGTGCAAATAGCTTTTGCTGATTGGGAATATTCTGTCACTGTCCGTCACACCATAAAGGCTGTCAATATACTCTTTCATTTCCTCGCACAAGAAATCGGGCATATTGATTACTCTGTTGCTTTTCTCAGTTTTGGGACTTGTTATAATATCCTTTTTGCCAATTCGCTGATATGATTTGTTGATTGTAACCGTTTTTCTTTCAAAATCAAAGTCTGAAGTTGTCAATGCAAGCAATTCCCCCAGTCTTATGCCCGTCCAATACAACATTTCAAATGCGTAGAACGAAATCGGCTTATCAAGCATCTCATCAATGAATTTCAAGTATTCATCTTTAGTCCAAAACTTTTTTCCTTGTTCTTGGCTTTACCCATATTGCCTGCTTTTGCAGCAGGATTTTCAGATAGTCCGTAAAACTTTACTGCATGATTAAATATTGTGCTTAATTGATTGTGTAAGGTTTTAAGATATACAGGCGAATATGGCTTTCCATGTTCATCACGGTAATTCATCATTTTATTTTGCCATGCAATAATATCCTTAGGTTTGATGTCCGACATTCGCTTTTTCCCAAAATAGGGAATTAGTTTTTTATCAATAATAGAATTTTTTGTTTCCCATGTTGTTTCCTTAATTCTTGCTCCGACATCTTCACGATACAGTTCTGCAAAGCTTTCAAATGTCATATCAACATCCGATTTTACTTTTCGTAGCTGCTCTCGCTCCCACGCTTGTGCCTCTCGCTTTGTATTGAAACCTCTTTTTTGCGTTTGCTTTCTTTCACCCGTCCAATCGGTAAATCTGTAAACTGCACGCCATTTTTTCTCGCCGTCTTTATATACCGCCATTTTTACAACTCCCTTCTGCCTGTGGCTGATAATTTACTTTCTCGAAAAAGTATTGTTTGCTTACTCTGCCAGCAATGGTGCGATAGCCTTGCCGTTGCAGTTCGGAATTCATTTCCTTGATAACCTTGTAAGCATACGACTTTGATACTCCGAGTATCTGCTGCACTTCATCAGCTCTCAAAAATAAATTCCCCATTGTTTTCACTCCTTACTATTGGTTTTTTATCAAATTGCAGTAATATAGCATTTTAATCTGTTTGTTTTTATTATTATACTCAACGCAATTAGATAATGTAATACCATTATACATTACTTATTCGATAATGTCAAGTATTTTTTTGAAATTTATTATCTTTTTTATTTCTTATAGTTGACTAACTCAAACTAATATGTTATAATAATAGGTGGAACAATACGATTGGAGATATATTATGGCTATCGGAGAACGAATAAGATTTTTAAGAAATCTGCACGGTGCCACACAGAAATGGCTTGGCATCAAACTCGGCTTTAGTGAAAAAACAGCCGAAACCCGTGTAGGTCAGTATGAAATAGGTGTCAGAACACCAAAAGATGATATGATAAAGGATATTGCAAAAATATTCGACGTATCACCGCAGGCAATCAAACTGCCCGATATTGATAATTACAATGCACTGCTGCACACCCTGTTTGCAATAGAGGATATATACGGATTGACAATAAATATGCTTGATGACGAATTTTGTCTTACACTTGACAGAGAAAATCCGTCTTATTTTCCTATGTACGATATGCTTCGTGCGTGGAATAAGGTTGCCCGTAAATATAGAAACGGCGAAATAACAAAAGAGGAATACGATAATTGGAGATATAATTATCCAGAAAGTAGCACTCAAAAGTAACAAGGAGTAGTTATGAATAAATTAGAATATGATAACCTCTATAAATTTCTTGTATCTTTAGGAATAATCTTGATAGCATTACCTCTGGCAGCAATGATTTACTTTTATAATACAAATCCTATTTTGATTAGCCAAGTAGACTATGATTTACTATCAGAATATTCTCTGAAAATGATTGATAATCGAAATCAGTTACTCTCAATGTTTATAAAAGTATTGCCTTGGTTTACAACGATATCTATTCTTGTTGGTATTATTTTGATTTCCTGCGGAATTTATAAATGGTTTTTTCTGCAAAGAAAATTGGACAAAAAACTTGATTCCGAAACAACCAAGAAAGCACTTGATGTGTTACAGGCAAGTGATGAAGAAATTTCAGAGAAGCTGAAGAAAGAAACTGAAGAAATTGATAATATTGATAGTAATAGCAAGAACCTGCAGCATAATAATGCAGAACAGCCTGAACATCCGCAATTAAAAACATTGGGAAAATATTACGAAATAGAAGACCTATGTTTCAACTATTTTACGAGAAAACATTTAAAGAAATTTGATTTCAAGCGGAATATACGCATAGGAAATACATATTATGACTTTATCGGTGTTTCTGCAAACGATGAACCGGATTTAATATTTGAAATAAAATACTGTCGTCAAGCAGCAGGCATGTCTCCGATGTTATATAAAACTTTTGAGAAAATATATGATATGGGACTCAAATATCAAACCGTCACTCATCGTGATTTCAAATGTATTGTTGTTGTAGTAACGCCAAAGGATCATTTGCCACGCATGGAAAATCTTGTTGAAACATATTGCAGAGCACATAAAGGAACTGCAAGTCAAATACAAATTAAATGCATGGCAGAAGAAGCCTTATAAAACTAAAAGAGCTAACTGAAAATCAACTCAGTTAGCTCTTACTTTTATAAATAATTTTATGTTGCCAAATCGTTGCCAATTTGCACCCGTAAGTGCTGCAAACGGCGTGGTTAAGCCATTTGTCGGATGTGATATGTCATTCCCACTCCAACTCATGTATTTAACAGGCAGTAATAATATGCACTTATAATACGCTTTTAGTGCATTTATTCCACGCATTTCAACACTTACAGTTATTTGATTAAAATTTTGTAGCCAATTTGTAGCCATCGGCACTGCACCAAAATTCACCTCATTGAATTATTCATTTGGTGTTGTTGCAGGTGGCTTATCAATTAAAATCGAGTTCTCTGTATTTATGCAAAAAACAATAAAAACGCAATCACAATTAAATTTATTAATAAGCGTTGTGATATAATGAACTTGTAGACGAACTGGCAGATTTTTTATTATTACATCTTTGACAACAAAGCTGAATATTGCAAACATCATTTATTCCACCTTCATCAAGCGAAACAATGTGGTCGAATTGTTTTTCCTTATCGTCTAATAGCGAATATAATCCCGTCAAGTCTTTTTTGCAAAAAACGCAACATCCTTTATCCCTAAACAATACCGCCCTTTTTACCCACTCTGGAATGTAGCATCTCTGTAACGGATGATCTTGAAAATAAATCGTTGTATGTTCATTAAAATTCAAAAGAAACTCTCTATTTTGTATTAAGATGTATTCAACTTCGGATGCAATGTCCCATATTACATCGAAATATAAATTGTCATTTTCATCGTTAAGATATTCTACAAAACAATTAAATGTTTCTAAATAATCCTCAGTATTTATATTTTTTTCAACACAAAAACCTGCAAAAGAAACAGTTTTATTTTTATATTTTTTTATAGCTTGTTCCAGCCAAGAAGCAGGATTAAAGTCGTATTTATCGTCTTGTGGAGCCGTCCTTGCTTGTTCGTAAATGACACGCTCTACTAACCAAAATGCAAATTGTCTCAATATAGAAACTTTCGGAAAATTTTCTGGTGTAACCTCAAATTCGCCGTCAAAAAATTCTGCATATGTACCTGCATAATCAAATTTATCTATTGAATTGTTGGCCAAATGACAAAAATAATATACATCAAAATACTTCATATCAAGCATATTATCACATCCTATTTTTTTATATTTCTCAAAATGTTATAGTACAAATATTCAAGCGTGTTTTCCCGCTTGTCTTTTTTCAGCTGGCATTCCCAAACAGTAATAACATTCCAGCCTAATTCCTCTAATCGTACAATAACATTCTTATCTCTTTCAACATTTCCTGTAATCTTCTTATTCCAATATTCTGTATTCGATTTAGGCATAACAAAGTATTTGCATCCTTGATGTCCATGCCAAAAACACCCGTTGACAAAAATTACAGTTTTATATTTTTTCAGCACAACATCTGGTTTGCCCGGAAGCGTTTTTACATTTTTCCTATATCGAAGTCCTTTTGAAAAAAGATATTTCCTTACTATATCTTCTGGCTTTGAGTTCGTGCTTCTTATTCGCGACATATTATAGCTGCGAACTTTTTTTGAGTGATTATCCATAATATAACACCTTTTAATCATTATGTCTTTAAAATATTATATCATATTTCGAGAGTAATTTCAATTCCGATAGACAATTAAGAGCACTTCAAATAAAACTTCAAACAAAATGCTGCAAAAATGCAGCATTTTGCTATTTTGTTATTGACAAAACGCAGCGATTGTGATATAATTTTTAAGGTGGTTAATTATGAACATAGAAATATCTGAATATTTAAAAAAATGCCGTAACGAACGAAAATTAAGTCAAAAAGGTGTTTTCAATTTAACAGGTATAACAGATTCACGAATAAGCAAAGCCGAAAGAGAAGGCAGTATTAAAAATTTCAGCGTTAATGAATTAAAAATACTTTCTAAAACCTATAACATACCCATCGTTGAAATGCTAATCAAATTAGGTTGTTTAACCGTTTCCGATTTGAAAGAATTTCAGTCTGGCTTCAAGGGCGTGTCATTGCTTGATGCTGAAGAAAAAAATCATATACAAAATGAAATTGATTTTTTGAACAGGAAGAAAGGTGCTAAAAATGATTTATAATTTAGGAGAATTGTTTTGCGGACCGGGAGGAATTGCTTGGGGCGCATTACATGCAGACATAGGGAATAAAGACTTTGGCATCGTTCATCAATGGGCAAATGATTATGACAAAGACACTTGCGAGACATACAGAAAAAATATATGTCCGGACAGACCAGATACGGTATATCACGAAGATGTCAGAAAGCTAAATATGGACAAACTTGCGAAAATAAATGCATTAGCTTTTGGTTTTCCTTGTAATGATTTTAGTGTTGTTGGCGAGCAAAAGGGAATTGACGGAGTTTACGGTCCTTTATATTCATATGGTGTAAAGGCATTAAAAAAATTCGAGCCGAATTGGTTTTTAGCTGAAAATGTGGGCGGTTTAAGAAATGCCAATGATGGCACAGCCTTTGCTAAAATACTAAAAGATTTTAGAGAAGCCGGGTATGAAATAACTCCGCATTTGTATAAATTTGAAGAATACGGGATTCCACAGGCGCGCCACAGAATAATTATTGTGGGCATAAAAAAAGGATTACCCGAAGTATTTAGAGTTCCATCACCAAAGCCTTATTCGGATATAGACAACACTTGCAAAAACGCAATAGAAAACCCTCCTATTGCCAAAGATGCACCAAACAACGAAAGAACAAAACAGTCTGATGTTGTTATTGAAAGATTAAAATACATCAAACCCGGTCAGAATGCATTTACAGCAGAAATTCCTAAGCATTTACAATTAAACATTGCCGGTGCTAAAATTAGTCAGATATATAAAAGACTGGATCCGAAAAAACCCGCTTACACAGTAACAGGAAGCGGCGGAGGCGGAACACATATTTACCATTGGAAAGAAAATCGAGCCTTAACCAATCGCGAACGTGCCCGTCTGCAAACTTTTGAAGATACTTATGAATTTGTTGGCAGCAAGGAGAGTGTACGAAAACAAATAGGTATGGCTGTTCCGTGCAAAGGTGCACAAATCATTTTCGAGGCAATATTAAAGACTTTTGCTCATATAAAGTATGATTATGTAGAAGCCAGCATTAAAGAATAAATCCATTTATAAAAAGCGGGCGTGTGAAGTTTTTTCTGTAAATTAGATTTTTCTATGACAAAATATCGTTTTGTAGTGGGCAGGATATCCGAGTTTAGGCTGGCCTGCCTTAATTGTAATATAGCACGGCTTTTACGCCATGTCTAGGGCGGTCTCGCAA
>CALXQE010000029.1 GCA_944390495.1 uncultured Clostridia bacterium | reverse complement strand
TGCAGCTTTTCCTTCTGCTGCCGATTTCATCTGCTCTGATTTTTCAATCATTGTTACAATTTGATCATATCGGCTACTTCCTAAAGAATTTTTTACTTCAACAACACATTCACCTTCTTCTATTACAGTACCGGCATATACGACATTACCAATATGTCTTATGACAGGAATAGACTCACCTGTCAAAGATGCTTGATTTACAGTAACTTCTCCTTCTGTCAGTACCCCATCAATCGGAATCATACTTCCTGCCCTAATTACAATTTGATCACCCGGTTTGATATCAGAAATAGCAGTCAATACATCACCTTGTTGTGTTCTAAGCCATACTCTATCTACATTAATCGCCATGCAACGTGCCAAATCTTCCACTGATTTTTTTCTTGTCCATTCTTCTAAAAGCTCGCCTAATTCCAGCAAAAACATAATTGTTCCTGCTGTCTTAAAATCTTTTCTAAAAACAGAAATTCCTATAGAAAAGGCATCTAATACATCTACTTTTAATCTTCTTTTCAAAAGACACCCCATTCCCCTTCTGAAAAAACGAAGTGTATGCCATAAAACACGAGCAATTCGTATAGGCTTAGGGAGAAAAAGTGTGGCAAATGCTTTCATCATGATTTTTCCTATCAATTTTTCTCCAAATTTTCTATTCAATTCTCGACTGCTATGCATAGGAAGTACAACAGATTTATTCACATCGTCCCATGTAAGTGAACATACCGCTGATATAACATCATCACGAGAACATTGATAATTTAAAATAATACATCCTGTACGCTCATGCACCGTTACATGATTTACCCACGATTTTTTTTGAAACCAATTTTCTAACATATCCGCTTCTTTTATACTTAAATTTTTTTGACTCAGCCTGAACCTAATACGTCCATTGCTTTCATGCAAAATTGTAGCTTTCATTTTTGATCCCTCTTTCATAAAAAAGAAGCCGCATATACGGCTTCGTCATTATTTATTTTTCTTGTAATGAATCCAATTGTGCTTCTTCAGCCTCTTTAGCCTCTTTCTGTGCTCTTGCTTCATTAAGATCTTTTGCAGACGCCAAAATATCAGCTGCATTTTCTTGAACTGTCGTAACATTTTCCATTACATAGTCTTTCATACGAAGACCTGCAGCCGTTGCATGAACATATGCCTTCTTTGCATCTTTGCTGGAAAGTAATTTAATACCTACAGAACCAAAAAGAGTACCTCCTACAAAAAGAGCCAATTTACTGTACAAACTCATATCTTATCTTCCTTTCTATTATTTTCTTTTGTATCCTGTAATCATCACCATGAGCAAGCAGATCACGGCTCCCCAGGCCCAAAAACGGTGCTGTTTCAACCAGACCCCTCCTTCACAGATATTTTATTTTTAAATTATATCAAATTTTAGTACACTCGTCTTTTTGAATCAGACTAATACTTACGGAATTGGACAAATTTCGATATTGGCTTGGTGTATATTTAAAAAACTTTTTAAATGAAACATTGAACTGACTTACTCCGCTATATCCTACAGCCTGAGAAATTTGAACAATTGTCATTGAAGAAAAACGTAATAATTGAGCGGCTTTCTCCATCCTTTTCTCCAATAACCATTTATGAATCGGTTGACCATATACATTGCGAAAATGTTTTTTTAATGAAGTAGCAGACATATAAAATCTATGGCACAAATTTTCAATCGTCAATTTTTCATCCATATGTAATTCCATATAAGAACATATATCATTTAATTTCTCAGAAATATGGTCATCTTTTAAAAGTCTTTCAGAACGCTTCATTTGTATATTGTTCGTATTTATCATGTACAAAAGCTCTATTGTTTTCCATATTCCATAGCATAGTTGCTCTTGATCACCAAAATTTTTTAATGACGAAAATACAGAAAAAGACCATGGAGTGTTGCAGATTTTTGCATAGCCTGACAATAATTTTATATTCTTAATAACTGTATCTATATTTAAATTCCAATCACCCATAATTCGACATATTATGGAAAATGTATCTCTTGCTTTTTGTAGATCAATAGATACTAAAATGCCATATATGTCCGGACTGATTTGCACACTTCTCATCATAGAAGTATCAGAAAATAAGATAATCTCATGCTGATTTACACAAATATTTTGTCCTTCGTAATCACGGAAAATCATATTTCCATTTAAAACATAAAGCACTTCAAATTTAGATCTTGATGATATTTCTGATAAAGAAATTGATAATTTATCTCTCATAGATAAACAAATTTGACATACCTCTATTCCAGTAGTCATTGAGTTCCGATAAATCTTATTTATTTCTGTTTGTTTTATCAGGCAAGATAACATTCTTTCTTTACCTCCATACATAATTATCAATTAAATTACTAATAATAAGCAACATACTTCATCAAATTAAGTACATTACATATGGTAACCTTTATCATTCTTAAACGCTTTTGTCTTGCATTAGACTAATTTTTATTAGCATTGTCTAACCCATTCATTATTATATCTCACTTATTCCACATTGTCAACATCTAATAAATTTGATTTTAGTTTTTCATATAGTGTTTATTTTGCTAAAAAAGTCGAAAAACTCTAATAGACTTTTTCGACTCTTTTTATTATATTTTCCAACACAATAGAAATTAGTAAAAAATATTACTTTCATACTGCTACAACAAATTTTTGTCCGGATATGTTTTCAACATCTATACTGATACCATAAGTTTCTTTTATAATTTCTTCCGTAACAACAGTATTAGGTTGACCTTTTGCAATAATCTTTCCGTTCTTCATAGCTATCATTTCATCACTGTAAAATGCAGCTTAATTTATGTCGTGGAGTACCATTACTATAGTCATATTATGTTTCTTATTCAGCATTTTTATAAGTCTTAATATTTCAATTTGATATTTAATATCAAGATATGTGGTTGGTTCATCTAAGAATAAAATGTCTGTATTCTGCGCAAGAGCCATAGCTAACCACACTCTCTGTCTTTGACCACCCGACAGTTCTTCAATATGACACAAACGAAGATCTGTCAGCTCTGTTGCTTCCAGTGCATAAGATATATATTTTTCATCTTCTTCTTTATCAGCAATACCAAACCTAGAATATGCAAGTCGTCCATACCCAACAAGAGTTTCTACTGTTGTATCATATGGTGCATTATTATACTGATGAACAATTGCAACACTCCTTGCAAAATTCTTTAAGGATATTTTAGATATGTCTGTACCTTCAAGATATACACTACCTTTTTGCGGTTTTAAATTCTTTGTCATTACATTAAAAAGTGTAGATTTACCACATCCATTAGCACCAATGATTGTTGTAATCTTTCCTCTTTTTACTCTAAAGGAAATGTCATCTATTACTTTTTCTTTTCCATACGAAAAACAAAGATTTTTAACCTCCATAATTTTTTTCACTCCTTTTCAGCAGTATTATAAAGAAGGGGCCTCCTGTTATTGACATGATAATAGCGGGAGAAATTTCATAAGGATATGCAATCACACGCCCTACCGTATCGGCTGCAAGCATCACAAGTGCACCTAAGAACATAGAAAATGGTATTAACTTCTTATGATCGTTACCTACAAGCAGTCTGCCTATATGCAAAACTATAAGTCCAACAAAACTGATAGTTCCTGCAATTGCCGTTGTGATTGAGGCAAGCAATACTGCGGCAAAAGAAATCACAATGCGTAAGGTATTTACATTAATGCCCAAACCTCTGATTGTTTTATCCTCCAAAGCCATAAGATTACATTTCTTTGACATAAACAGTGAGATAACAAGTCCTAATACGGTATAAATCATAAGTAGTTTAACGTCATCCCAAGTTTTCATCGAAATATTTGCATCGACCATAGAGGCAGTCTGTGTATAACTTTGACCGCTCATTGAAGAAAAAGCAGAAGAAAGTCCAGAAAACATTGCACTTATCGCAACACCTACCAGAATAACCCTGAGAGGTGAAAATCCCCTTTTATAAGCAAGCATATATGCGTGTACTTATCATGCAGCTTAATTCCATTGCAATTATGGATATCGTTGCATATGGTGGTGCTGCAGCAGGTATTATCGTTGCGATTTTTCAACCTGCAAACGGTAATATCACCATTTTCGAAACTCTGATTATAATTTTACTTTCATCAGAGTTTTTTATTCCAATCCGAACACTTGGTTCTTTTTTTCACACTGCTATGAATGCATCAACTGCAGCAAACAAAATTTTCAATATACTTGATATTAAGGAAAAAAAGAAAGGTGATTCTTTTATACCAAAAAAGCTAACATTTCATTTCAAAATGTTAGTTTCGGTTATGATGAAAATAGTGAGATTTTGCATAATATCAATATTGAAATACCTGAGAATGGACTGTATTCCATTGCGGGTGTAAGCGGATGCGGCAAATCCACAATTATAAAATTACTGACTAAAGAAATTGATGGATATACCGGACATATAAAAATTGGTGGTAAGGATTTATCTGATATTTCATGCAGTAGTCTGTTTCATATATTTAGTCTTGTCTCACACAACAGTTATATATTTAAAGGCAGCGTAAAATATAATATGTTGCTTGCTAAAAGTAATGCAAGTGATGAGGAATTAATCGATGTTCTAAAAAAAGTAAGACTTTGGGATTTTTTGAAATGTATGAACGGGATTGATACGGAAATAGCAGAACAAGGATCAAACCTCTCGGGCGGACAAAGACAGCGTTTAGCTCTTGCAAGAGCACTTTTATCCGATACTATGGTATATATTTTTGACGAAGCCACGAGTAATATTGATGTAGAAAGTGAAACTGCAATTAATAAAATCATATCCGAACTTGCAAAAGAAAAGATTGTTATCCTTGTTTCTCATCGAGTTACAAACATTGGCCAGTGGAGACCGTGTACTGTCGCTTCTTGAAGAAGAACCTGAAACGAAAGATATCTCTAACGGTATGAATGTTGATTTTGACAGTATTGATATTAAAAATCTTGATTTTGCTTACAACACCGAAAAAATTCTCCAAAATATCACCCTCTCATGTAAAAGCGGAAATATTACAGGTATTTATGGAAAAAGCGGATGCGGCAAATCAACACTTTTAAAACTCATGATGCGTTTTTGGAATCGTGACGGAGGTATTCTGAATCTTTCAGGGTACCCTATTGAAAATATAAACACACAAAACCTTAGAGAACACGAAAGTTACTGTACACAGGATACATTTCTCTTTAACGACACCATCGGGAACAACATTCGTATTGCTAAACTTAACGCATCAGATAAAGAAGTTACAAAAGCCGCAAAATCTGCCTCCATACATGATTTTATATCATCACTTCCAAACGGTTACAATACACAAATCGGTGAGCTCGGAGATAGACTGTCGGGTGGAGAAAAGCAGCGAATAGGAATTGCCAGAGCGTTTTTGTCAGGAGTAAATATAATGCTGCTTGATGAACTGACAAGCAATCTTGATAGTTTAAACGAAGCTATAATACTAAAATCACTAAAAAATACAAACGACAAAACAATTATACTTGTTTCTCACCGTAAATCAACGCTTTCAATAGCTGATACAGTATATTACTTAGAAAACAACAGGAGGTCTTAATAGTATGAAAAGAACAAGGATTATAAACACTATTTTCATTATTCTTGGATTTATTTCTGCTGGAATTGGAGCAATCGGCATTGCTATTCCAATTCTTCCCACTACACCTTTTCTTTTACTTGCTTCTTTGTGCTTTGCTAAAGGCAGCAAGCGTTTTCATAATTGGTTTAAGAGTACAAAACTTTATAAAAAACATCTTGAATCCTTTGAAAAAAACAGAAGTATGGCACTGAAAACAAAGCTTTGTATATTAATTCCCGTATCTGCACTGTTGATTACGGCATTTATTTTGATGAACAATCTATTTGGGAAAATAACTCTTATTGTCGTAATACTAATAAAATATTGGTATTTTATATTTAAAATAAAAACCATCAAAATTAATTCTATTGCTCCCGTAGAAAATAAATAAAGGCGATGCAAATCTGCATTGCCTTAAGTCTTTTTTTATAAGAATTTTTATCCATGTTTTAATCATTAAACGCACTGCTAATTTACCGGCAATGTAAAAAATGATTTTTTCATTCGCAAAATGTGTGCTCATCTTTTGAAAAAGCATTTTTATTTGTATCTTTTAAAAATAATAAAATACCCCTGAGGCGAAAAATACCACACCGTTTAATATATCTATTTTTTAAAACAATGTTATATCATTCAAGTTTGCAGAAATATTTGTAGTATCCGTTAACAACTTAATGCAGATAAAGACAAAAACAAAGGAAAATATTAGTAAAATAAAGTTGATAAGATTATTGATACCGAATTAAACGGACTCGGTATGGATATTGGAAATAGATTCGGCTTTCATTATGCTAGGAATTGATCTGGCAGGTTTATTAATTTCTTCATTTAAAGATCAATAAGAGAAAAAGTAAAATTAACATTTGCACGCAATACACAAGGCAATTCAATACTTTTTTTCTTTTGCAAAATCACTAAATAGAAACATCTCTTTAAAATTGTCTAATTATTTTCGACTACATATTTGATGAAAATAGCGAATCATTTTATTACAGAAAACAAAAACAGGAAAGAGAAAACTTGAATTGTGTTTCTCTTTCCTAATGTACAAATCAATATACTAGTACAGTAATAAAAATTAACTATAAAAATAGCAGTAAACTAACCGCCATGACAACCATGCCAGATATTAATCCGTAAATCGAAAGATGATGCTCTCCATACTCCCGCGCTGCAGGCAACAGTTCATCAAAAGAAATAAAAACCATGATCCCTGCAACGCCGGCAAAAATAAGTCCAAATACAGTGTCGCTCATGATAGGATGCAGCACTAGCCACCCCAACAACGCTCCTAAGGGTTCTGCAAGACCTGAAAGAAATGAATAAGAAAACGCTCTGCGTCTCGAACCTGTGGCCTGATAGATTGGTACAGATACAGCGATTCCTTCTGGAATATTATGAATAGCTATGGCCACTACAATGGGAATTGCTACGCCCGGTTCTTGCAAAGCAGATACGAAAGTAGCAAGCCCTTCAGGAAAGTTATGGATAGCAATGGCAAGCGCCGTAAACACACCCATCCGAATTAAACGCTTCGGCTGAGATGAAATGGTTTTATCATCTTCCATGAGTTTCACTTCATGGGGATTTTCTTCCGATGGAATCAGCTTGTCGATGATGGCAATTACCAGCATTCCACCGAAAAAAGCAGCTACCGTTGCCCAGCTGCCCAGCCTTGTTCCCATCTCAGCGATCAGCGCATCCTGTGCTTTAAAGAAAATCTCAATCATAGAAACATAAATCATAACACCCGCAGAAAATCCCAGCGAGACAGAAAGAAATTTTCGATTGGTGTGCCGGCACAAAAATGCAATGCAGCTGCCGATACCCGTACTGAGCCCTGCAAGCAGAGTAAGGAAAAAAGCAAGAAAAACGTTATAATCCAAAGTATCACTCCTAACTTGATAGATTTATTTAGTTATTTAGTTGAAGGTAACCTAAAAGTAGCATATACTAATGCATATGTCAGTACATACAAATGTGTGAACTAAATTTCAAAATACATACTTTCCACAATAACAATATCCAGCACCTGCCAGTCAGAATTCTATCATTCCTTAAAGTGCTATTATTCGGATATATAATCATGTACTTTATTTACTATTCCGTATACTCATTGAGTTTTGATTTGATCGTAGATATATGATGAAATGCATTTTGTATTTTCATCTAATCGAACCAGAAGTGCAAGGCGTCCTCCTGTAAGATTAGAACCACTGTAGGATTTGTAATCACGGAGATGAGGGCATCCTTGCACTCCTGTGTAAATGTCATATCGTCTTCAGACAAAATCAGCCAAACAGATCTGATAATCAAAAGTGATGACAGAAAAATCTTTTTTGAAGCGTTCAATATAAAGATAAAAAAGATCTGACAGACCGATTCCGCCAGTCAGCAGAACAACTGTCACCTTTGCCTGTGAATTCTTATAATAACGGTAGGTAAAAGATTTGCCACTGGACAAAGTCAATGTATCTGTCGGATACTTTTTGCAGAATCCCACAATATTCATCCTTATTCTCACTCCTATTTATAATTTAAGATGTATCATCTTCACCATGCAGAGACAATCCGAAACCCCCATGCTAAGCCTTGTAGACAAGTTCAGACCATTTCTGGGAATGTGACGATAGTAGGATTCCTCACTAATAACCTTCACATTACCCCTAATCTTTGCTGCCAGTTCTTCCGCTGAATCCACATAAAAGAACATCTGCGCATCGGCATGGCCTACCTGCTTCATGTACTTCTTTTGCATCATAGCCATGCCTTTTCTGTTCACGGTATCAAAAACAACTTCTATATTTCTAAATTGCCCAATCATACGCAGAAGGGCAATGACCTTATGTTCCTCAAAATAATGGAATAATCCACCTGCAGTAACGAGAATAGGAGCATCAAGTACATCATTGCGGACTTTTTTGAGCCAGTCCTTTGCAAAGACATCCCCGGAAATATAAAATTCCCGTTCCGGTTCGGGAAGAAGTCCTCGCCTGTATTCGATCACATGAGGCAGATCCACGGCATACCAGCGTGTCCTTCCGTTATCACAGCGGTAATAGGTTGTCTCCAGACCACAGCCCAGCTGGACAATCACACCATTCGGTCTTCGTTCCAAAAAAGACCGAATAAAACGATCCATATTGGCAGACCGGGAAGCAGAGGCCAAGAGGGTATACTGATTCTGCATATTCTGTTCGATCAAGTCTGAAGGCAACTTGTTTTTCAATTCCAATGCTTTTTTATCATATAAAATTTGCGGGCAATGCTCACTGGCGTAGATTCTTCCCAACATAGGGATAAACAGGGTATCCTCCACGACTCCTAACTTGGACATAGCCAAACCTCCTGTTTCTATGTACTACTTCGTTAGTAGCTTTTAGATTATATTCGAGTCTTAATAAATTTTGTTACCAATTCTGCATACTCATCTAACCTCACCATCAGCGCCAAGTGTTCGCCGGTCAGATTCGTGACCACTGTAGGTTTGGGCATCAAATCGATCAGATCTTTCTTACAGGTCGGAGTAAATGTGGTGTCATCTTCGGAAAGAACCAGCAGCACTCGTCCTTCCCATGGGGCTAAATCTTCCCGGGTTAGGCTCAAGTAATACTCTGCATGCAACGGTCCGTCGACGATTTTAGCCATAAGCTGGTGAATGGGTCTTACCCCTGGTCCTTCCAGCTTCTGATAGCCCTGCATATACCCGCATCTGGAAACGGAGAGCAACGGTGACCAACACTCCATCTCCCCTTTGGCATCTTTGATAGAGAAATATACGTCGGCATCCTTAATTCCCGCCTGTTTTACCCATGTTTTGAGCATCAATTTGACGGCGACTTTTCCTGCCCCATCAAAGACAAGCCTGCCCCGGGAAAACACTCCGCCATGTCCGTGACCAACTGGTGTACCTACTGTGTGGTAAAATAGTAGAATACACCGGCAGCAAACATCACTGCACCATTCTCAGCTCAATCACATCTGGCAGGTCAATATTCCAAATATGGCACTGACCGTTATCGCACATTCGTCTGGTGTTGTCCAGTCCACAGCCAAGGTTAATGACTGCAGCTTTTTGATATTTGTTAAGATAGTCCCGTAGCTCCCATGCAAGATCATTTTGGCACATGGCAACTTCCAACGCACCAAAGCTGTGCATGATACTTTTAGATTGTTTTTTTAATGCAGAAAAGTCATAATCCACTTTTTTATCAAATCCCCGACTGTTTTATCCTGAAACAATTCGAGAAACTTCTGCGAACAGAGCTATCGAGCATACAGCGGAATAATCAATGTTTCCTGTAATGAATTTTTTTTGATTATATATTGCTTCATAATCTGCCTCTTCGAGTTAGCTTTTACTAACTCTTTTCTATCTATTTTATCAGATTCAAAAATCTTTTTCTACTCGAATTTCTCTTCTTATTCCTATAAGATATTTTTTTGAGGGATCTTCACGCAAGTTTCCAGTTCTGGCTTTCTGTCTGCAGTTTTACCATATGAGTATACACACCATTCTTTTCTTCCAGATCCTTTGGTGATCCTTCTTCTGCCACGGTGCCATCAGAAAGGACAACGATCTTATCTGCTCCGGCTACGGTACGCATCCTGTGGGCGATAACCAGAACGGTTTTATCTGCGATCA
>CALXQE010000028.1 GCA_944390495.1 uncultured Clostridia bacterium | reverse complement strand
AAACAGTATTTGATAACGTCGCTGTTTAACACACCGTCTACATCTGCGGCACAAATGAATAATGCAGTTGCATACGACATATATGGCTACGACGGAGGTAGTGTATGAGTAATTCAAAACAGCACAGAGGTGTAAATTCGTACAGGTACAGGTATTGGGAACACCCAAAGAATGAGCGTGTACAGAAACTGCCTGTATCACAGTTAAAGCCGTTTGAAGAACAACCGTTTAAGGTGTTGCTTGATAAAAGCATGGATGAGCTTGCAGAAAGCATTAAGGAAAGCGGAGTGCTGTCACCAATAATTGCAAGACCGCATAAAGACGGAGGATATGAGATACTGTCAGGACACAGGCGAGTGAAAGCTTGCGAAATGGCGGGTATGCTCGATAACATTATGAACAGAGTTATAGCAAATCGTCATCAGGGAAGATATACACATATTTATATAGACGAAGCACATTTGTTTTTCGCCAATCAGTTCAGCAGTGAATTTCTTGCACGAGCATGGAAACGTTTCAGAAAATACGGCGGACTTATTACAGGTATTACGCAAAATGTCACTGAATGTCTTGCATCACCAACGGCAAAGCTTATGCTTTCAAATTCGGAATTTGTGATAATGCTGAATCAATCACCTCCTGACAGAAATGAACTTGCACCGCTGATGAATATATCTCCGACGCAGATAAGCTATATTGATAACGCACCGTCGGGACAGGGAATAATGCGTGTAGGTCCTAATATTATACCGTTTGTTAATCTTTTTCCGAGCAATACTCAGCTGTATAAACTGATGACAACAAAACCGTCCGAAAGTCAAATATAAAGTAAAGAAGGCAAAACATGTGTTTTGCCTTCTTTTAATATTATTCAGGAGGTGAGAACTTGAAGGATATTAAAACAAAAGATATAAAACCTAAAATTCTTGAAAAGGCAGGTAATATTTCGAAAAATGTAAAGTCGGTAATGAAAGAACAGATTTCAAGTCAAAAAGAACAGCTAAAACCTGAATTTAAAGATAAGTCTGAGGAGAATGCAACCGACTATGCAACGGATAAAGTTGAAACTGCTATAAGCAGTGCCGCTGATGAAACGATACAAGTAACAAGTAATGTAACAAATTATGCGGCGAGAAAAACACAAGAATATGCTAAAACTAAAATAAAATCTCAATCCGCTAAAGACAATTCCTCAATGCCGTTTCAAGAACAGCAAAATGAAATACCTCACTTTGTTACAAAAGAGAGTCCTAATGCAAAACAGCCGAAAAATACACCGATAAAAACAGAAGGCGTTACACAGGAACAGTCAACACAGCCGACTGCGATACCAAAAGAAAAAGCAATAGAAACTGCGGCTAAAAAACAAGCGGAGAAAATTAAAACAAGAGAAAGTGTTGTAAATACAAGCAAGGCTTCCCAAACAGAAATGCCGATAAAAACTAAGGAGGAGTATATAAAATCACAAGGCAAGTCACAGATAACTGTTTCTGATACAGCACCGAAAATTCAAAAACAAACGTTAAAATCAAAGCAAGTAACGGTGCGTATGCGTGGTGACTTAGAAAATTCGGAGATTTCTACACATGAAAAAGTCCATGACAGGAAAATATCCGAATATGTCCCTGATAAGACAGACAGTGAAACAATACGAAAAATCAAAACAAAAGATTATGTTATAAAAAAGCAGGAACAGAAAAAAGCGGCTGAATCATCATTACAAAATCAAAATATCAAAGAAGAAACAACATCAAACCTTTCGGAAAAACCGCAGATTAAAACAAAGGAAGCTTATCGCTTAAATCAAAGTGCTGGTGAGAGCGGCAGAATAATTAAAACATCAAAAAGAAGTATCAAAAGTTTTGACCGTGTTGAAACAGAGAAAAACAGGTTAAACTCTATGCAAAAAGCGGTTACTGAAAATAATGGGATAAAAGTGCGAATATCTCAAAAAAAGACTGTCACGACACAGAATATAAATCCTTCAAAATCAAGAATAAAAACGTCAAAAAAGTTATTTAAAAAAGCCGATAAAGTCAGATTTGTGAAAAATAAAGCAGCTACGCAGGTAAGGAAAAAAGCGGCTAAAAAGACAAGACAGGAAGCAGCAAAGAAAACTGCACAGGCGGCAAAAATAACTGCACGTACTGTTAAAATAATTGCGGTAAAAACAGTAAAGACCGTTGCAGCTATGGTAAAAGCTGTAGGTGTGGCTGTATCACAGCTTGGCGGTTGGGCGGTTCTTTTGATATTATTGATTATTATAATCATTGTTGCGGCGATTGCCGCAAGTCCTTTCGGGATATTTATATCGGAAGAAGTGAATGAAGTGGGTTCAATTCCGCTTTCACAGATTATATCGGAGTATAATATTGAACTTACACAGGAGGTAGAAGATATAGAACTGTCGGTGGAGCATACAGATGCTGACATTACAGATAACCGCATAGACAACAACATTGTACTGGCTGTATTTGCCGCAAAAACAGCGGGAGCGGAAGATGATACGGCACAGGACGTTGTAATTTTTGACGAGGCAAAGGCTGAAAAACTTAAAGAATATTTCAGAAATGCAAATACCGTAGAATATGAGGTGGAAAAAGTCGAAGAATCTGCAAAGCTTATGATTACGGTTAGGGGTAAAAGTAAGGACGAACTGATGGATTTATACGGTTTGACTTTAAAACAGCGTGAAGCGGTGGAAACGTTGCTTGAACACGGAGATGTGCTGACATCATCGAGTCATAGTTTGGCGATTGCAAATGCAGATGTACAAAGTATTATAAACGGTTTACCAAGCAGCTTACCTCAAAAAAGGAAAGATGTTGTTGAAAATGCAGGCTCACTTGTAGGAAAGGTAAACTATTTTTGGGGAGGAAAATCAAGTGCAATCGGCTGGGACAGTGCGTGGGGAACAATGAGACGTGTAACGGCCGCAGGAAGTCCGACATCGGGAACAATGCGTTCATACGGACTTGATTGTTCGGGTTTTGTAACGTGGGTGTTTAACAACAGCGGTATGGGATATGATGTAGGACACGGAACATACGGACAACGTGATGCAAGCGTACAGATAACAGCTTCAGCAGCACAAGCGGGAGATTTATGTTTTCTTCCAAGTTACAGCCATGTCGGAATAGTTGTCGGTAAAGATACGAGCGGCAATATTCTTGTTATTCACTGCTCGTCAGGTGCAAATAATGTTGTTGTATCAACAGCGTCAAGTGTAGGGTTTACTGTATTTAGAAGACCGAATTGTTATTAAAATATATAAGACAATTTTATTTATAATCAATTATGTAGATTTATATGGGTTGACTTTAAAACAAATTGAAGCAATGTATATTTTAATTTTACTATTGACAGCAGTAAAAACAGCTGATGTAATTGTTATAATAGATATGGTTAAATCAAGATGAGTTTTGATGATGTCGGTAAATTGGATTTTTTTGTGTCTTGTGATGACATCTGTTACTTTTTGTCATAATATATTGATTTCTTTGAATATAGACGATATAATATATTTATCCAAAAATTAAGTGGAAACTACTGTGATTGATACGAAAAAACATAAATAGTTGCAAGAAACATTAAATATAATGAGGATTACATTAAAATGAAAATTGTATTGTGCGATGATGATAGAAATAGTTTAGAGCAAATGGCGGAAAATGTAAAAGAAGTGGCTCCGGAAGCTGAAATTTATTATTATATATCAGTAAAAGATTTAATTGAGAGCAGAAAGGTTTTTGATATAGCCTTTCTTGATATTGAAATGGATAATAACAATGATGGATTTAAAGCAGCGAAATATGTAAAAGAAAAAAATAACGACTGTATTATTGCCTTTTTTACAAATTATGATTCATATGCCAGAGAAGGCTACAACTACAGAGCATACAGGTTCATTTTAAAAGATGAAGGAACTCAATTAATAAGACACCATTTTTCAGAAACGATAAAGGAGTATTACAGGGTTACAGGAAGAATATCTCTTATTAGCGGAGTTGGAAAAAGAATAGTATCAATAAAGAATATTATGTACATACAAATGAAAGACCATTATGCAGATGTATACTTGTCAAATGGAGATAAGTGTTTATGGAGAAAACCTTTATACAGTATGGAACCGTATTTGTGGGGATTCAACTTTGAAAGATGTCATAACTCGTATATAGTAAATATGGAATATGTGAAAGAAAAGGTTAAAAACCAGTTTATACTCAAAAATGGCACATCATTAAAAATAGGTAGAACATATATGAAAGCAATTAATGATAAATACATGAATTTATAGAGGGGGTAAGATGATGAATATTCAGATAATAAATATTGTAAGCGCTGTTATGTTTGCGTTGGAAATATTGTTTTTTTATGATATATTTTTCGAGAGAAGGAAGATAAACAAAATAAATTTTGTTATTTATTGCTTTATAGCAGCAGGAATAAGTGTGTGGAAATTCTATCTGGATATATCGGCTGGAATTAATATGTGTTTATCTATTTGTCTTTGCATGGTGATGTCAACAGTTTTTTATCGAGGCACTGTTATAAATCGTTTGATTGCTGCAATTGTTTTTATGGTAATGGCAATGTTGTCAGAAATTTTGGCTATATATTTGTTGGAATTTGTCTTTGGTGTATCATATAACGAAATAACAGTTAGTACGCAAGTACTATTTGCACCGTTATCAATGGCAATAAATATAATAATTTTACTATATACAAAAAAAATACATAGAAAACAACTTGCAAATGTTCCTTTAAAATATTTAATCCCAATTATGTTGATACCTATAGTGTCTCTTTCAATAATATTGATAGTTGACAAAATTATTGCATTCTCTAACGGTTATGGAGAAAAACTCATTTTACCAATAGTGTTAATGCTACTATATGTAAGCTTTATTACATTTGATTTTATTGAAAATTATTCAAATAAAATGCAACTTGAGTTGGCCAATGAAATTATAAAAAAGGACAGAGAAAATTACAAAATACTTGAGGAAAACGAGCGTGAACTGAGAGATTTAAGGCATGACATAAGAAATCATATGCAGATAATTAAATCTTTAAAAACAAAGGAAAATGATTGGAAAGATATTGAAGAATTTGTTAGTGACTTGGAAAATGCGGTTAATAAAATTACTTCTGTTAGCTATACGGGGAATGAAACTTTAGATAGTGTTTTGAATATTAAAGGACGACGAGCTAAGGCTCTTAGCATAAAGTATTTTGTTAAAACTAATATTTCCAGTGATATTCATATAAGCAATATAGATTTATCTACTATAATGTGTAATGCCTTAGATAATGCGATAGATGGGGCATTAAATACAGAAGATGCATCTATTGTTATATATATTGAATCAAATGATGAATATGTAAAAGTTCTAATAGAGAATACTGCAAATGAAGTGATTTTTGTTAAAGGAGTAGTTGAAACAACTAAAAAAGATAAGAGAAATCATGGACGAGGTATGAAAATTATAAAAACAAGTGTAGAGAAATGTGATGGAGTAGTAAGCTTTGATTATGATGAAGGTATATTCATTGTAGACATTAATATTCCAAATAAAACTGGAAAATGTCATCCACGACAAAAAAATACTATTTGCGACAAAATAATTTAATATAATAAAAAATTATGCTATATTATCCATAGAAATTATTAAAGGATGTGATAAAATATGATTCACAGACTAGCGGAGAGTATAGCATATTTTTATGGAAAAAAAGCAAATTATTCTAAGGATAAAATAGAGGTATGCGTATATGGACTTGAATTACTGATATCTGATACGATAGTGATAACTATAACTATGATATTATCCATAATTACCAATACCTTTTTTTATACAATACTTCTTTTGTCTGTATTTATATTTCTTCGCTGTCAATCTGGGGGATTTCATGCTTCAAGTCATTTTAGATGTAACGTTTTATTTTTTGCGGCTTATATTGTGTCATTATTGTTAGTTAAATTTATTTCTGTTAGTATAATGAAATATGTGGCGATTATTATGAGTGTAATAAGTCTTATAGAAATTTTTTTGTATGCTCCAATAGAACATCCTAACAAGCCAATTTCAAAAAAGAAAAAGGAGAAATTTAAAGTAAGAAGTATAGTCGCAACAATAGCTTTTACATTTTTTGTAATTGTTTTATCCGCCTGGGAAACAACAAGTATCTATAGTCTTGGAATTTCATTAGGAATATTTTTCGTAGGATTATCTATTATGGCTGAAACAAAAAAACTGTCAAAATCGCAGAATTAAATACTGCTATTTTTACAAAAGAAAGGAGGATAGAAAAATGATGCGAAAAATTATATTTAAATTATGTGGTGTTATGTGTTTAATAGCTATGTTTGCTGCTCAGGTGTCAGCTCACACCATGTGTGCCTGGAAAGCATATCAGCCAAAAGTTCCGTCATCTTTACTTGATTCAGAACAGAATGAGTAGAGATAATTTTTCATAACATATATTAAATGGATACAAAAATATATAAAAACAGGACTGAACATGTCCTGTTTTTAATTGTAAAATGTTGAAAGGGGTATATAAAAAGATATGTGGTAAAAACAATAATGAACAATGGAACCATACTACTATAAATTTCCTTATATGGATGATAGTACTTTCACAACAAAATAATAAATAAATGGAGTTTTTTTAAATTATAAATAGGGTGTGTAGAAACATAACACGAGAAAGGATAAAAATAGTATGAAAAGAATTAGAATCGGGATAGCAGTTGCTATTATGGGGATGATTGGGATAGGTATATATGCTAACATGGTATCAGCAGTCAATGTATCATGGGATTTTGAAGATGAACATAAACCATCATGGACTGCAATATATGAAAATGCTGATATGTCAATTGAAACTGAAGATGACGGTAATCATTATCTTAAATTAAGCTATAATGGAAATGAAAATAGGGGAAGAAAATATTATGATGTGAAAGTTACAGACATAAATACAAAAGGTGTTATACAGGCTGATTATGATATTATGTATTCTAATACAGATACAGAAAAAGATGGGGAAATACAATTTAAAAATCGTAGCGGACCGGGAATCTCTGAAACTACAATGGTGTCACGATTAGGTAAAAATATGGGGTATTTTAGAACGCATAATGAATCGGGTAAGTTAATTGCTGTTAAAGATATTGCTGATAGGACTCTTGAAATAGAAGAAGGAAAATGGTATTCAGTAAAATTTATTGTTGATTTAGATAATGGAAAGCAAAGTATAATTATATTAGATAGAGATAGTGGAGAGTTACTTTCGAATTGTGAATATGCAGATACTATTGATACTGGAAAAAATATAAACATGATTACTTTTTCTAGTGGAACAGATATGTGTTTAGACAATGTAAAAATATATAATTCTAAGGCAGAAAAAGGATATATCTATGGTAGCCCTTATATATCTGCGGCATCTAAAAATAAGTATCATTTACTGGGACAAAACAGTGATGGGAGTCTCACAGCATTGCCTGTCGGGGATACAACTTGGAGTTTAGAAATGGAAAGAGATGGTATATCAGTGGATTCTCCTACGGCACGAATAATTGTAGGAAGTCAGCCGGAACCTGGACCTGTGATTTTAAAAGCAGAAAGGTCTACAAATGAAGGTATAATCGAGGAAAAGTATATTGTAAATGTATCAAAATAAGGAGGGAAAGAAATGAAAAAATGCATAAGTATTTTCTTAAGTGCAGTTATGTTATTTTTTTCTGTGAGCGTATATGCGGAAAATGATAATAATGAAATCAATGATGATGAAACTATATCTGTTGATGTTATAGAAAATCCAGATATATTTAAAGAGCAAGCAAAAAATATAACAGATGGCAATGGAAACATCGAAATTACAGAGAACAAAATTATTGAAAATAATGATGAAAATGCAATAATGAATATTAATGTAGAGCCTGATGTAGAATCTAATGTAGATTATTGGACATCAATGGCAGAGATGAATAGTCAGCGTGCGGGGTGTGAATTAACCTCAATCAATGGAGACTTATATGCAATTGCAGGTATGGGAAATGAAGGATACTTAACTACGATAGAAAAATATGACACGCTGAATAATCAATGGCAGATAGTAACAGAAATTCCGAATATGACAAAAGGATTTGGAGTTATAAGTAATGATTCAAAAATATATATCATTGGTGGATATGATAATAAGAATTATTTAAATACTGTGCAAATATATGATATAGGTTCAGATACATGGTCTACTTTAGAACCAATGAAAAAAAAGAGAGATCAGCCTGCAGTTTTATATATGGACAATAAAATATATGTTTTTGGTGGTAAAAATGAGAATGGATTTGTAGACAGTTATGAATACTATGATTTTTCGAATAATACTTGGAATGAAGTAACTACAGGATATGCGGAATCTATGATAAGAGTTGGTGCACACGCACAATATATTAATGGATATATATGTATTTATGGCGGTATAGATAAAAATTATGCTTTTTCAGGAATAGATATGTACTCAACAAACAATTTGAAAGATTTTCAAACAATAGTTGAAGATGGATGTGAAAGTGTGTCTGTTGCTTGGGGGGAAGATAAAGCTTTGGTTTTCGATTGGAACAGATATGATAATGTATATGATATTCATGAAATGCGTGTGGATAATGGTGAAATATTTCTATCTGATGTTTTGTTTGAAAATACAAATTTAGTAAGTAAATACTCAGAATATATTATACATGATGGTTATTTGTATTCTGTTGGAGGATACGATGTGTCTACCAAGAAATATTTAGGATCAGTCAATAAATATTCAGTATATTATGGAGATTACTCCATTGGTGATGGTGTTATTGATAGTGCAGTGACTGAGGGGGGAAATTCGATTACTCTCAATGTTGAAGCCGGGAGAGAATACATGATACTTATAAATGTCAATAATTTATATACGTTTGATGGATATGATTTTAAAATAGAATATGCTGATGATAGTTTTTCTTTGGTTGACGGCTGTGCTCTAACAGCAAATGAAGATTTATATGGTTATGTTGATGGAACAGACATAATAATAACAGAAACTACATCGAACGGTATAACATTTAAATGTAATGAAGTATTATCAGGAGAAGAAATAGTGACTAAACCAATTAATGCAATATTGATTAAAGCAAACGCATCAGGTCAACGAACAATAAAATATAATATGATACATGAATAAAGGTGGTATATAAATGAAAAAAGTAATAAGTATTATATTAACATTAATTATGCTTGTGGGGTGTATTTCAGCATATGCTGAAAACAAAAGTGATTCACATCCAATTATAGAAGATCCACAATGGAAAGAGGAGGATATTGGCACAAGTGATATTACAACTCCAATATCGATAGGAAAGGTTATTTCAAATGAAACAGAAGAATCACCTACCAATAATATTGAGTATGAACCTATTGTAAATGAAGAAACAGTTGATAATATGTTTGAATTTCCAGAAGAAAATGAGAACTTGATGCCAGTTGAAAAACCAGAGTTTGAGGGTGTTTCTTTATTTAATATGGGCAGTGCAGACAAAATGATATGGAAATCCATATATGGTAAAATGTTTGGAGATGACTATTTAAAACCATATTCTCAAAATGAAGATGGTGAAAGGGTTACAGGAAATACTAATCGTCTTATAATTGAAGAAACCGATTTATCACTTCCTGGTAAAAATGGATTAAACTTAGTGTTAAAAAGAAGATATGATAATCAAGATTATAACGAAGAATACAGCTATTACAGCGAATATAACGATGATGGTACAAATAAATATTATGATGTAGAATATAATCGATATATTTACGCATTTAAGAATACAACGACTAAAGAAACTTTGTATGTAGGTTTTTTAAGTGAAGATCAAATGTATACCTATATGTATAACGGTTGCTACATAAAAAAACTAAATGAAAAGAACTTGAAATCTTACAATTATAATGGAACGACAATCAAATACTATGATTTTGAAGATGTAAATTTTTATATTACAGAAGAATCATCTTATGATTGGTATGAATATGATGATAGCTTCAAGAGAATTTTAACTAAAGAAAAATATGAAGCTGAAACAAATAAGTCTTTGCAGTCAAGAAAAATATTAGGTAATAATGGTTATATAGATGATAACTGGAATTTATTGTTGCCAGAAGCATATCTATACAGATATAATAGAATCAAAACTGAAAAAAACAATTATACAAATTACAAAGAAGAATACGTGGGAGCATTTCGAGATATAAATGGAAATGTTTATACATTTGAAGGTGATGGAGTTTATAGAAAATATAAAGATGGGGTTACTAAACCTACATATACTTCTTCTTTTTATCCAGACAATAATAATTCATTATATTTTGTTAGTATGTATGAGCCCAAAACTTTATATGAAAATGGACCTGAATACAATTTTGTAATACATGATGGTGATAATCTTACTTATTATCTATATGATACTGGAGCAAAATATGGAGAACTACCAGCAAGAAAACATAAAATATGTATTATTGCTGTAGAAGATGAATATGGAAATCAAATAAGATATGAATATGGAGAAGGCTATGAAAAAATAAATAAAATAATTGATACATACGGACGAGAAATAAATATAAACACAATTGAAAATGGTACTCAGATTTCATATTATGATGATTTGTCACAAGATACAAAAACAATAACTTATGAAACAGAAATTTTACCTGAAACAGAATTGAATAATGACAGTCCACTAAAACCTAAACCGATTAGAAGATTTACTGTTACTAATCAAAAAGGAGAAAAAACCATTTATGATTCTCGTGAAACAGAGGTGTTAAATTATTATTATTCATCTCAGAGCGGTAATGTAAATGATTATGTGGATCCAAATAATCAAATTGTTGAGCTGTCTTATGGATATAACATAGAAAGAATAATATATCCAACAGGTGCGGAAAGACGATATAGATATAGATGTATTTACCCAATAAATTACTATACGAAGATACGTAGTGGTGTGTATGCGGTAGAAGCTTCTTATAATGTAGTAAATGGAAAAGAAGAAAATATAAAAGAAGAAAATAAAAAAGAATATTCATTTGGAAATACAAGTATGAATATCACGCAAACATGCATAAATGCATCAGCAAATACAAAGACTATCTCAAAATATGACGATGATGGTCTACTAAGTAGCGTTAATGCTACACCTAAATCTACGTCAGCACCATATAAAACGATTACATATACTTATGATTCAAATAATAATCCAACCCAAATAGTGACAAACGAAAATGGTACTAAAAGCACTATGAAATATTCATATTCGCCTGATAATCCAAAGTTGATCACATCTGAATCGAATGGATTGCTTACTATAACATATGATTATCATACCAGGGAAATGTACTATGATGGAATTGAAAATTCCCGAAAAGTTCAAACGGATAAAGTAAAAAAAACTAATGTTTCTAGTAATAATACCGATGAAGGTTACTATACTATGACAACACTTACGCCTGATGAAAAGTCTATAGAATATGAAAAAACAATACAAAATGACATTGTAAAATCACAGTCTAAATATGAATATGATAGTGAGGGCAATGTTACCGCAATTAAACAATGGACTAATGATACTAATTCGGATGGAGTTCTTGACGAAAATGATGATATAATTACTTTGTCAAATGAATATGAAATTTCAGCACAAAAAACAAGAAATGTTAAAAATAGTGTGTCAGACATTTTAAATGCCGACGGAATAAATGAAGGTGCTGTAACAAGCGAATATAGCTATAATATTTACGGTTCGCCTATTTCTCAAAAAGATTCATATGGAACGGTAACAACAATAGAATATGATGATTTAAATCGCCCTATAAAGTATAATATGCCAAACGGAGCGACGAGACAAATAGAATACAATATTAACCAAAACTATACTTTAGTTACTGACGAAGCTGGTATTGTTACAAAATTGGAATATGATGGCTTGGGACGTAATAAAGCAA
>CALXQE010000027.1 GCA_944390495.1 uncultured Clostridia bacterium | reverse complement strand
TCTTTTTACTGTAACCATTACGGCTGTTATTGGTTTCTTTGTTACGATAATCATACTTGGAGTAACCCAACTCCTCATCAAGCTCTGCTTCAAGACCTCCCTCCAGGGCAGCAGCGACAAAAGACTTAAACAAATCCTGAATATCATCCATATCCTTGATGTCCAGTTCCTTCATAAGTGTTTTTGTGCGTTCCTTTCGAGCAATCTCTTCCGGTGTTTTTTTCTTCTTGGCATAATTAAAACCCTCCTCACGGTGTACTTCTATTCTACACCATGGAGGGTTTACACAATACTTGAAATAGACTCGAATCAACATATAATATCCAGTTCTGTGGAGTTTTTTTTTAAAATCAATTATTTACAGGGATTGTAATTGTTACTTCGGTACCTTTATGGAACTCACTTGCAATCTTGATTTTTCCGTTAAAACTTGATTCAAGGGACTGTTTAGCAATAGCCAAACCAAGACCTGTACCGCCTGTATCTCGTGAACGGGCCTTATCAACTCTATAAAATCTGTCGAAAATATGCGGAAGCTTATCTTCTTGTATTCCTATGCCGTTATCTACAACTTTTATACATATATCGTTATATACTTTACTTGAATAGACTTCTATTTTACCGCCTTCGCGTGTGTATTTCAGTGCATTGCTGACGATGTTTATTATAACACGTTCAAGGCTGTCATGGTCGCCTGAAATAATCGGCACTTCATTAATTGGGTGATAAACGAGTGTCTGGTTTTTTTTCTTCGCGGTTAAACTCATTCTTTCAACGATAGTTTCAAGCATTTTTCTAACGTCAATTTGTTCTGGTGGCTTAATATATGTTTGGTTTTCATCAAGTTCGGAAAGCGTGAGCAAATCACTTATAATTCGTGCCATTCTGTCTGACTCTGATGCAATTACATCGAGAAATCTTATTTGCAATTCTCTGTCTACATCCGGCATATCAGCCAATGTTTCTGAATAGGATTTTATGGTTGTAAGAGGAGTACGAAGTTCATGGGAAACATTAGCTACGAAGTCTCTTCTTGATTGTTCAAGCTTTTCTTGTTTTGTTATATCGTGAATGATAACAATAATACCGCCAACTTTGTTGTCTACTTTAAATGTGGCAAAATTAAGACGGAGATACTGGTTGGAAAGTTTTATTTCACGTTCCACACTGCCGTCAGGCTCCATATACAATAAATCACCTAAAGTAATGGAAGCGTTTATTTCCTTGAAAAATCTGTCAAAACGAATGTCATCAAGATACTGTCTGTTTAAAAGTTTTTTAGCCTCTCTGTTACAATGTATAAGCACACCTTTCATATCAAAGGCAAGAATACCGTCATTCATATTTTGAAGGATTGTCTCAACCTTGATTTTTTCACCCATTGCCTGATCTGAAGATTGTTTCCTTGTGTGTGCAAGGTATAGAAGGGAATTAGTTAAATTACCGATTTCATCTTTAGAATCAGATTTTTGAAGTGCTTTTATATCACCATCTGCAAGTTTTCTTGCTTGAACTGATAGCTGTTGTATTGGCACTGTTATTGATTTTGAAATCATATTACCCATTATTGCTGATGCTATAATAGAAAGTAGCAATGATATTGACAATATATGTATAAAACTTTGTACCATGTCGGTCTGTGTCTGGCACATATCTTTTATATAAACAATATATTTTACTTCACTGCCGTTGGTAAGAGGAAAAGCATAATCCATATATGTTTTAGTAAATCCTGTTTCTCTGCTTTCTTTACCAATTATTGCATTTTCAATTACAGGTGTTTTATCTGTGTTTTTTGCACCGTTTGATGATTGCAAAATTTCGCCTGTTGTTCCGTCTAAAATGCAGTAATAACGTGAAACTGTTATTCCGAGTTTTCCTGAATGTGATGCAAGAATGTTGTTTATCATGTTGACGTTGTTTGCAGAAGATTCTTCCATTACGATAGACTCATTGTCAGCAGATGTATGAGGTATGCTTATTTCATTAGCTGCTGCAAGTAAATCATTTTTTATATTGCTTGTAAGCACAGTGTCAATACTGTTTGAAAAATCTTTGTGATAGTAATTGACAATACCCACAATATTAAACAGACCTATTAAAAGTTCTACAGCCAATACTAATACTATAAACATTACGGATATTTTCCATCGAATACTTTTGAACATATTATAATTTACCTTTCTAAAAATTCTCTATACCTATAAAACACCCAAAACATATACGTTCAGGGTGTTTAAATAGTTTTATATTATTTATTAAAATAGTAACCAACGCCACGTTTAGTAATAATGTATTTAGGCATACTTGGGTCATCCTCGATTTTTTCTCTTAAACGTCTTACAGTAACGTCAACGGTACGAACATCACCGTAATACTCATAGCCCCAAACATTTTCCAATAACTTTTCTCTTGAAAAAATTTTATCCGGTTGCATAGCAAGAAATTTTAGAAGTTCGAATTCACGAAGAGTTATATCTATAATTTCTCCGTTCTTTGAAACTTCGTATCTTTCAATATTAATGGATAGTTCGCCTGAATTAATGGTGTTTTGATTTTCAGGTTCAGGTTCTTGAACAATTTGTGCGGCACTTCTTCTAAGGTTAGCCTTAACTCTTGCTGTAAGTTCACGAATAGAATAAGGTTTTGTGATATAATCGTCTGCACCAAGTTCCAATCCAAGAACTTTATCAACTTCATCTTCACGTGCAG
>CALXQE010000026.1 GCA_944390495.1 uncultured Clostridia bacterium | reverse complement strand
TCTTTTTACTGTAACCATTACGGCTGTTATTGGTTTCTTTGTTACGATAATCATACTTGGAGTAACCCAACTCCTCATCAAGCTCTGCTTCAAGACCTCCCTCCAGGGCAGCAGCGACAAAAGACTTGAACAAATCCTGAATATCATCCATATCTTTGATGTCCAGTTCTTTCATAAGTGCTCATGAAAAAATATTTACAAATAACATAAATTATGGTATAATTATTACGTCAATTACTAAAAAACACTAATAACAGGGGGATTAAGAAATGAAAAAAATATTATCAACGATTGTAACGACAGCACTTATATCGTCATGCACAATATCGGTAATAGCTTCTACAGCGACTGTGCAAGCTGAAAATTTTGGGGATGATACTACAATCAATACAGCATCTGTATCTAATGACATTACAGTTCAATTAGATGGTATGGAATTAAGTTTTGATGTGCAACCGCAATTGATCAATGATAGAATTATGTTACCAATTAGAGAAATATTTGAATCAATGGGTGCCGTGGTAAGTTGGGATGAGACAGCTAAAATGGCCACAGCAGTAGCTAGGAATGGGACAGTTGTACAAATGACTGAAAATTCTAATATTGTTGGATATAAGCCAAGTATATACAAAGATTTTGATAGCCCGTATTGGATTTATCAAATTGATACACCCGTAGTTAATGTAAATGGAAGAATTTTGGCACCTATGAGAGTAGTAGCGAATTCATTGGGGTATGCTGTAAATTGGAATCAAAATCAAAAAATAGCATATATAGAAACTCCAAGTAAAACTATAAATTCAGAATATTATAGTGGAACAATAGTACCGAATTTTGAGTATATAACAAATACTCATTTTGTCGATAAGACTTTTTATGTTGGATTAGAAGGAAATATTTCGTACCGTTACGAATCTACTTATTTAGATACAGCGGAATTTGCAATAGATGCTTATACAAAACATTTAGAATTAAATGGATGGAAAAAAGATAAACATACTCTAATGGGAGATGGTGATTTCACTGATGTTTACATCAAAGATGATACACAACTAAACGTGTCATTAATGAAAAACTTTTCCTCTACCTCAAGTTCACCCCAAACAAATCAAATAAGTATTATAGTAATACCATTATATCCTGCAGCTGTTATGCAGTAAATATATAGCTGTTAGATAATTAAATTTGAGATATGAAAGAAAGTCTGTAAATAGATTTGAGTCTATTTCAAGTATTGTGTAAACACTCATCATGGTGTAGAATAGAAGTACACCGTGAGGATGGTTTTAATTATGCCAAGAAGAACAAGAACACCGGAAGAGATTGCTCGAAATAGACTAGAGAGAGAATTGGGGAATAGCGGTATAATTGCAGGAGCAGTTTTTAGTGGTATAGCGACTTTTGTAATGTTGACGATAGCATTGACACGTTATGAGATTTCAATTAAAATTATAATAGGAATAATAGCTATTCTATTATTAGGATTAACAATATATTTAGGAATGAACTATTTAAAACAAAAAAATGCAATGGAGGATATTTTAGAGGCTTTTTTATCAGGAGAACGCAGTATTTCTAATATTTCAATTATAAGCGGATTGAACAGCAAAGCAGTTATGAAAATAATTCAGTCTATGATTATTAAAGGAATTATTCAAAACGCATATATTGATAAACTTAACTATAAAATTGTTGAAAAACAAAAAACAACAGATAATGCTAATAACATTGGAAAGGTTGTTAAGTGTACGGGCTGTGGGGCAAAAAACACACTAAAAGGAATTGTTGATCAAAAATGTGAATACTGCGGTGCTGTATTAAGTGAGGAATAAGATGAATAAAAAAACGTATCCGAATGAAATTTATCAGATTAATGCAGATAATTCTGCAAGATATATTTTAGGAAAATATGAAAAAAATCCTTTAGTATTCTTTGGGATAAATCCAAGTACAGCGAGTGCAGAAAAAAATGATAATACCATATCTATCATAGAAAATGTGGCAAGAAAATTTGGTTATGACGGATATATTATGCTCAATATTTATCCTGTAAGAGCAACAAAAATTAACAATAATTTTCTTAATTCGTACGATGAGAGAGAAATGAGAGAAAATTTGAAATATGTAAAAAATATAGTTATGTGTAATAAAGATGTTGTTGCATCTTGGGGAACTCATATTACAGATACAAATTATTTTATAAAATCTCTTGTTGAGATAAATAAAATTGTTGACAAGGCTGGTGCAAAGTGGCTATGTTTAGCTCGAACAAAATATGGGCATCCACATCACCCTACGCATATTGCATATGATAAAATGGAGTTAAATTTATTTGATATGAATAGTTATATAAAGTCTTTGCAAAAATAATAAAATTGTAAAAAGATTTGAGCAATTAGTCTTAACCGATTGATTGCTCTTTTTTATACCAAAACTCATTTAAAGTGGGTGAAACATATGGGGGATTTTGACGAGGCAATCTAATTATTTTTAATTTGAAGTCTTGTTAAGAGGAAAGTGCAACTAAAAAACTATACCAGTTACAGCACAATACTATAGTTTCGGAATAATCTCTTGTTAAACAATGGCAAACGTAAACACCTATTTAGGCGTTTACGTTCTCAAATGCTTTTGTAGAGAGTGGCGGTGAATTGCACCTGAACTTATTCCGATTGCAACAAGGCTATTGCGTCAGCTGAGTGAGAAAACCTATCACCAATAGTTTGTCTCGGTATGGGTGGCAAAATAAAATTCAATGCTGATTTTTTTAGAAATAAAAACATTCAGGAGAAAAGTATTTCGCATCCGAATCTTTTTTGCTGACTTGATGTTTTGTATAAACTGTTTTACAATCACATTATGATAGTTTTTTAAATTCGCTTTGTCCCAGTGGAAAATCGCTGAACAGGTGTACAGTGCAGTCATTCCTAAGAAGCCTTGCTCTGCCAACAGACTGTTCAAGTTCACTTTCTATAAGCCAAAATTGAATTTGACGTAAAAGTTCATCTCCATATGTATGAAACCAGAATTTAAAGCCGTTATATTCAATTTCCCTATAATGTAAAGTATCGGAAATATCACCGTTCATTTGATATGCCATAAGCTTATATACACATTCTGCCATATGAGGAGTTCCTACTACTGCAATATTCTTTCCTTGCATGCAGTTACAGCCCTCAGAATTACCAAAGTGTATTTCACAATCATTCGAAAATTTCTTGAATGTAATAGTAGGTATATCGTCGGTGATTTTCTGTATGTCAGCATAAGTTTCAGTATTTTTGCTTATATAATTACGGCTGTAGGAATGATTGTGGTATTGATATAAGCGTCCTGTGTATTCAGCTTGTCGACATGTATAAAAATGTACTCTGTCAATTCCGAAATATTTCTCATATATAAATTGATTTGCCGTAGCAGACAGTACGATATATTTATGCTTTTTGAGTTTTGGTGTTTTATAGAACATAACGTTTTCTCCGTCGGAGTAAAACTTTTTTGCTTTCATAAGAGCTGATAAATCAAATTCTGCGGAAATATTATGTTTTAACTTAATTTTATTTAAAATGAAAAATTTATTATTTTCTGACTTCTCTATAATATCATTTAGTTTATCTTTGACTTCTTTTGGCAGATTTTTCTCAAAAAGCTCCTCAATATCAGAAATCGAAACAATTTCCTGATTGTTAATAATAGTTTTCAGAATATCCTCGTCAAATATAATCTGATAACGACTTAGCCAAGTCTTATCGGCATATAGGACTCTGTTATGTGTGGTTATAACATGTCCGCTAAAATCCTTTAGAGCTTTTTTGTCATTCATAAATCCTTTCAGAGCAGGAATATCTTGTGTTTTTAAAGTGTTTACGATAAATTTATGTATATGTTTATGCTGTCCAGTACTGTACATATGTTGAATTTTATTATATATATCCTCCGGTATTTCATCTTTTATTTCTTCTATGGAAGGTGTTTTTCTCGCATCAATTCCTGATTCGATACATTTTAGGTACACCTCATTTTTCAATATATTTGTAGGCAATGCAATTACGGTAGGAGCAGATGTATTTTTCAAATAGTCAATATACATATGAGTTTTTCCGATAGCTGTCTGTGCCTTGATGACGTGTATATTTTTATCATCAGCTAATACGGCATTTTCAAAATTATGTTTTAAATCAGAATAAACATCATCAACAGACGCATATTCTTTTTTGCTGACACGTATAATTTCCTTTCTCTTAATTTTTGCAGTGCACAGCATATTACTTCCGTGATGGCAAGTGTCGGCATAGGGGCAAAAAGAATTGCAATTCATAGGGAGATACTTGCTGTCTTTAAAATACCGCAGATAAAATTTCCAGTCCTTTTTATATGTATCATATTGTGATTTATCAATTGTATCAAGGAACAGCTTACTTCCTTTTTCAACATGTATAAGGTTAAGGGCGAGTCCGAAAAGCTGATTGTAATACAGCCACTCGGAATCATCCGTAAAGTCACAGAATAACTGACATTTTTCTTTTAGCCTATCTAATGTATCACTTCGGTATGGTTTATGATTTCGTAATTTTTCGCCATTTGTATTTATATCATAATATACATCCGGCGAACTTTTACCAAGTTGAAAAATATTCTTTTTATTTAATGCTAAGTTATATTTACTTGCAAATTTTCTTATATAGGCTTTGTAATGTGTAGATCCATACTTGTCCTTTAGATATTTATGAAAATTCATTATAAGGGTTTTTATATGTATACATGGTTGTTTATCATTAAAATAAAACAAATTCTTACCACCGAAGAATATTCGTGATACATCTTTACAGGAAGTATCACAGCCTTTAAAAATGGTCATTAAAATATCAATTATAATATCAAAGGTTAGCATGTCAATTATTGGTTTTTCAAGCTGAAATACAATTCTGAATTTATTCTTATCGATACTGGAAAAAGTTTCATAAGCAAATAATATTGGAATCATATAAGTTTCTGATATTTGATGTACCTGTTTAAAGCTGATACCGCCGTCAAAATCAAGTGCGATCAGTTGTATTTCTTTAAAATTATTTTTGTTCCTTTTTCCGTTAAATATGGCAGGACACCATGTATGTCCGTGATTGCCGACATGCTCTGCTATATATTTAATATTTTTGTGAATAGGACAATTAGTGATTCTGTTGTTAATTTTAGCTATATCGGCACTTGGTTTGGATGTGTATTGTTGATTGTCTAAAAGTATTTTCATATCTTTATACTCCTTTACTGTTTGTTTTTGGCATTTTAGCAATTTGAAATATAAAAAACAGAAGCGGTTTTCCGCCCCTGTCAATGATTTTCTATGTATTTAATCAGTATATCTTTTCTTATCATCCACTTTTTTTCGCCAATACGAAAAGCATGGATTTCATCATTGTGTATAAGTTTGTACATAAGATTCTTTGTAATATCCAAAATTTCCATGACTTCTTTTGTATTTAATATATCGGGATATTCTTCAAGCATAAAACTACACTCCTTTATTTTTTATTATAAATATGTTATGGCATTTTAAAATTTTATTTGGTCATTTGAGATTTATAAATGTATATTATAACTATGATAATAAAGAGAGGAGGGCGATTATGTTTAACGGAAAACGATTTACAACAAGGGGAATTTCAGAAAAAGTACCATTAGTTTTACAGGTGATTATGTGGAATATGATTGACACAATGGACACTGTAAAAGATTACTTACAGGTATTTGAGTTATCGGAGGAAAATGGAAAACAGAAGATAATTCATTCACAAGAGCAACCACCATATAAAAAGGAGTATCTGTTTAATACAGGTACTTCTTTTTTAAATGCCAAGATTTTTGTGATTGATGATGAAACACATTCAACCATGTTATTTAATTACGAGTATTGAGGAGGAAATAAAAATGAAAGAAATAAGAACTTGTTCCATATGCGGAGCAGAAATCAAAGAGGGTGAAACATTAACAGAGTTTCAGGGGAAATATTATTGCAGTGATTGTCTTGATAGAGAAACGATAGTCTGTGAACGATGTAATGAGAGGGTATTGTTTGATGAGTCAGTTGACGGGCGATTATGCC
>CALXQE010000025.1 GCA_944390495.1 uncultured Clostridia bacterium | reverse complement strand
ACTGCCGACGGCTAAGCTATATTTGCGGCTACCGCTAAGACAGCAGGCGAGGGCGAAGCCGGCAACGACGGCGGAGCTGCCGCCTGCGGCAAAGCGAGCAGGGCGGAGCGCGCATCGAGCGCGGAGCTGCGCGAGCGAAAATCTTTGTTATAATGTTTTTGAGGTGATTATTTATGTTGGGTAATATTGTGGGTTTGCATGATTGGGTGATTGAATGGTTGTTTACTTATAAGCGTATTATGGTTAAGCCGTCAACCTTTGATAGCTATGTTACTTATGCGTCTAATATTACATGCAACAAACCACTTACAAAACTTGATACAAATGATATACAGTTGCTCATCAGTAATATGGTTGTAGGTGGTAGGAGATTATCAACTATAAAACACATGCTTACTATTGTTCGTCAATCTCTTTATAAAGCCCATGCTTTGGGTATGATTGATAATTTATCAATGCTTGATAATATTGAGTTGCCTCGTAATTGTTCAAAGATTGTAAGGGCATTATCTCAAGATCAAGTTAATTTAATTATAAATAATACTCATTTAAGTTTTTACGGTGATTTTTTTAAAGTTTTAGTTTATACTGGTTTGCGTGTTGGTGAACTTATTGCTTTGCGGTGGTCTGATGTAGATCTGTTTAATGGTGTTATACATATCAGTAATACAGATTATAATGGACAACTTCAGTCAGTAAAAACTGAACATGGTTGTCGAACTATTCCAGTTTATGGTGAACTGCGTAAAATTCTGATGAAAAAAGGTGTTTCAAATGCAAATGACAGAGTTTTTAAAAACACCGTTGGACGTCCTATTGTGTATCGTACTGTTCTTGATAGTTGGCATAGGTTTTGTAATAAGGTTGGTATTTATGACGTTGTTGGTTTACATGTTTTACGTCATACTTTCGCTCATACAGCTTTAAGACAGGGTATTCCTGTCAAGGTTGTATCTGCTTGGCTTGGACATGCTGACGTTCGTATAACGCTTAATATATACGATAGTGTTGACAATGAAGATATGTTGTCCGCCGCATTGACTCTTGAAGAATGTTTTACACGTAAAAACAGTGTACGGAATTTCCGTACACTGTCAGAGAATAATGTTTTGTAGTGATATTGTTGGACTTGTCACTTGTGAACCTTTTACACGTGTTTAATTATATAATTAGCCTTATATATTTTATCATAATAAATTTATTAATGCAATAGTTACGACCGATAACCCATTATTTTAAAACCATTTATTCGCTTTTCTTGTACAGCGGCACAATGTTCACCGCGAATTTTTGTTAATTCTTGAAAGCTTATAAAATTATTTCGGAAGTAATATCTTATAAGCTTTTCAAGGTTTTCTTTGCTTGGTATTTGTGCTCCTGATTCGTAACGTGATATTTTACTTCTTGGTACTCCAGTTGCGTCTGCTATGTCTATTTGTCTGTAACCTATATGGCTTTTGCGTGCCGCCTTCAAACTTTCGGAAAGCTCTGTAGGTTTAGCTTTCCATTTTTTGCGGTTTCTTTTCTTTTTTTCCATAAAAAAATACCTCCTACAAGTAAAAATGTGTTACAATTTGGTAACAAGCATTGACTTTTTAATGCTAAAATGATAACATTTTCCTTATAGTGGTAACATGTATTTTGCCGCATATTTAGTTTTTGTTATATTATATAAGCTTTCAACACCTTATATTGTATCATGAAAGCTATTTAAAATCAAGACAATTTAATAGCTTTTTTTCGTGTACCATTTTTTAGAATAAACAAATGGTGGGTTGACATGAGCCGATACTATAAAATCATGTCGGCACTCTGTTTTAGCTTTTGGAACAAGCTTAAAGAGGTCGTCAAGCGTGAACGAATATTCGCTATATAAATAATTCGGGTTGGATTGTGTTCTCTGTGTACTGGATCTGTTAGGTTATGGGAGAACAGTAACCCCGACAGCGGCAACTGTCGGAGATATTACAGATCTGTTCCCTGCGCGGTAAGTTATCCCCGCTATCCCATGCGCATAACTTACCATTCTATGCTGATGTGCCATTTTTCAATGGTACAACTGCGCCCAGCTTTAGTCCGCATTAATCCACTGATTAACCCACTGAGTTATACACATTATGTTTTTACATAATATGTATAACATCAATGGATAAATCAATGGATAAATGCTATCTTAGTAATATAATATGGTGCCGATGGTGGGGGTCGAACCCACACGATGTTGCCATCACGGGATTTTGAGTCCCGCGCGTCTGCCAATTCCACCACATCGGCAAATAACTACTTGATTATATTACCACATTTTTTTGAAAAAGTCAACATAAAATGATTTATTTTTATGAAAAGTTCAATAAAATATAGCAGTTCTGATTATTCAGAACTGCTATATTAATAACTTTAAAATAGAGGTTCAATAGTATCCAAACTATTCCAAACCATAACTTTTACAGTGCCGTCTTGTGGATCAAAATTGTCAGGAGTAACAATATTATCGCTACATGCTCTCAAGTTAAATGGCTTTATTTCACAGTCGATTAACTGTTTATTTTCATTGTAAGCGGCAAATATCACTGATACATCATTAACTGCTTGCTCTGATGAAATTTTAGCTACTCCATTTTCGTATTTTACACTGTAACCTTTTGGGAATATATTAAAATATTTATAAGAAGAAATATTTTCCGGAGTATATTCTTCTGTAACAGTACCATCTATATCTGTACCGGCAACAACAACAGCATTTGAATAATCGTCGATATTTGGTGCAGTACCAAATGACTGACCTGAACTTTGAATCTTTAATATTCCGCTGTTAATATCAATAGTAGGAGATATAATACCGTAATTTTTAACAGTATCAGCCGATGAAGTATAAATAGAAATGTCACCGCCGTTTATCTGTATTGTGCCAGTTTCCGAACATAGTCCATATACCTCTTCTGATCCTTCAGGATCGTTTGCTGAAATATCAACATTACCTCCGCTTATTGTAAGATTTTCAGTGTATATACCGTAACAAAAAGCCTTGCACTGTATATTACCGTTTACAATATTAACATTTCCTCCGGATGGCGCGTATATACCTACATAGGCATTTGTAATATTAACTGTTGCATTATCAATAGTGATGTTACCTTGTGAATTAGTTTTATTGCCTGAAACAATTCCGTTTGCTTCATTGCCGGTTATTTCTAAAAAGGCATTATTTGACAGTGTAATATTACCGTCTTTGCTGTACAATCCATTTGATGTTGATTGATTACTGTATATTTTACCGCCCTGTATGTTCATATCACCCATTACTGTATAAATAGACGATTTACCTCCGTTTACGGTTAAGATACCACCGTTCATTGTAAAGTTATGGTGAATATTCAGACATTGTCTGGCACGTCCGGGAAGAGCACTTAAAGTGATATTACCGCTATCTATAACGACGTTACCGCTTTCTTTATTATTGAAATCTTCATTTCCATATTTGCCTAATACTTTTATAAGCATATCTTTTAAAAATGTAGTAGAAGATAACTTGGTACTGTCAATAGTTAAATTACCATTACCGCTGATATTTAAATTACTATCATAAAAAAACATACCGCCTGCATATTGATTTGTTATATTTATATTGTTATCGCCTTCAAGCACAAGATTAACGTCGTCTTTTGCGAGTATGGCAGCTGTTTCTTTGTTATTAGACCAGTAAGAAACATTTTCCACTGCACCGTTAATAGTTGCGTTATTTAAAGTTATAATCGCCGGTTCTGTTTCGGTAGCCGGAGAGTATGTAAGAGTACCTGAACCTGCGGTATATACTGTTGTTTCTGCCGGTTGTGATGTTATAAAATCAATACCGGTTTCTGTTATATCTATATTCTCTGCTTTTACTACTGTAATAAAAGTCATAAGTATAGACAAACATATAATTGTTGAAAAAATCTTTTTCATTTCAAAATCCTCCTGTTTTATATTATTAAAATTTTTTCATGAAACATTATATTATATATTTTGCAATGTTTCAATACGTGTTGACAAAGTTTGTATATATGCACTGATATACCTACTGTTTGTACAAAAACACTATATATTATGGTGATTAGGGTATCTAAGACTAATAGTAAGGACACACTCAAAACATTTGATATGATTGATATTTTTTGGGAAGTTAATACAAAGAATATTTAATTATTTATTGTAGATATACGAGTAAGGCTGAAAAAATAATTTGTTATTATTGATTTTCTGTTATGTTATGATTATAATAATCTATAAATAAATTAAGTTTTGAGGAGTATAAAATGAAAATTATTGCCATAGGTGCATTAACAGCAGGAGGAAAAACGACAACTGTAAATATTCTAAAGGACATTCTTCCTGATGCAAAATCACTTCATTTTGATGATTATGAATTTGAAGGTCAAGTTGATGATTACTATAAATGGGTAAAAGATGGAGCAAATTACAATGTATGGGATTTAAAACCGATGTTAGACGATATTATCAAAATAAAAGATTGCGAGAAATACAAATATTTACTTTTGGATTATCCGTTTGCGTATCGTAATGACATGCTCAAAAAGTATATTGATTTAGCTGTTTTTATAGATACACCATTAGATATAGCACTTGCAAGAGGAATATTAAGAGATATGAATAACTCCGATGCAGAAGAAATAAGAAACTGGCTTAAAACATATCTTGAACGTTCAAGAATCGCATTTATTCAAATGCTCAAAGATATTCGTCCGTCATCTGATTATATAGTTGATGGAACAATGGAGTCTGCACAAATAGCTGACAAAATAGCTGAATATATCAAATTGATTGATTAAATGTCAGATAAAGTAAAAAATACACCCTAAAAGTTATAGGCTTTTAGGGTGCATACTATTCCTATTAATAAACTCTTACAGCACCTGCATATTGTGCTATTCTATATTCTGTATTTATTGATGAAATCTTAACAACATCACCTGTTTGAGGTGCGTGAATCATATTTCCGTTACCTACATAAATACCAACGTGATGGATAGAACCACCGTTTGCAAAGAATACAAGGTCACCTGGCTGAAGATTCTCACGGCTTACGTAAGTACCGTTGTTTCTCTGGTCAGCTGCTACACGGTTTACACTAATACCATTTGCCCTGCATACATACTGAACAAGACCGCTGCAGTCGAAACCTGATGGAGAAGTACCACCCCATACATACGGAACTCCTAAATACTGCATTGCTGTATCAACGATAGCCTGTCCTTTTGATGAAGATGCCGGAGCTGATTCTGTTTGAGATGATGTTTGAGGTGCTTCCTCAGTTGAATTACCTGCGATTGCAGCATTTTGACGAGCTATTTCTTCAGCTCTTGCAGCAGCTGCCTTAGCTTCTGCTATTTCTTGCTGTTTAGCTGAAATCTCTGTTTTCTCTATCCATTCACCTGTAAATTGTAGTGATGTATTTATTACATATCCTTCTTCGTAGTCATCACCGTAACATACTCTGATGAAATCATCTTCACCCCATAGTACATATACGTAAGTACCGTCTGATAGTTCTGTAATAACTTCAGAATCAGTATTTGCTTCTTTTCTTACTCTTACAGAATCACCTGAAAGTGTAACCTGTGCAATTCTGTAATTTGTATATGTCTTTTTAGCATCCTCTGCTGCTGCCTTATCCTGAGTTATAGATTCGCTTGTAACATAACCTGTTTTACCGCCGTTGTAAGCTATTTTATACCAGCCCTCTGAGCTTTCCATAACTTCAACTTCCGTACATACCTCAATTTGGTCTATTACGTTAGCTTCTTCTGATGGAGTTTCTCTTACATTAAGAGTACCGCTTGATATAAGTACATATCCAATAGGATAAAAACTCTTTGCAGCTATCTCGCTTTCAGTAGCAAGTTCTGCTGCTGCTTCTTCAGGAGTTTGTGTCGGTTCGGTTGATATTTCAGCTGTTCCTACAACTGCATCTGTAACCTCTTTTTGAGCTATTGTTATGCTATTTTGTGCTGCTGTTGCATTTATACGTTGTTCTCTTTCTATTTGTGAAGTCTTTAAGCTTGAAGCCTGTGCCGCTGCAAGTGAGCTAATCATTGCTACTGCTATTACGGCAATTATTGTGTGCTTAAAGTTTCTCATAAAATAAAACCTCCTAATATTAAAAGTAAAACATATTTCATCTGCTTTACTTTGTTTGCGTTATTATTACCAAAATATTTCTAAAACATTACAAACGGAATTATACACCACTTAAATTGATTTGTCAACACCTTTTTTAATCTTTTTGTATCTATTTTGTAATATTTCAGTAATATAAATAAATGTTTTGTAACAAAAATACACTTATTATATGTTGATATTGCATAAAAGTAGAAGCCATATAATGTATATAATAAACAAAATAGTAAAAAATATACTTTTTTATAATATTTAATATTTTAGCTATATTACGGCAATGTTACATTATAAAACTCGAGTGTCAAGTGTTGCAGTTATAATATGGTTACAGTAATGTTACAAAGATTACGGTATGATTGCGTGAGAATCATAATTTTGATATAATACTTTTATGAAATAATATAGGTTGTGGTGGATATGGTTGAATATATTAAATTAGCAGTATTTTTTGCGGCGGGGATATACTCATACAAGAGTGTTGGACCGTCTTTTGTCATATTTTTTATTATATCCCTATTTATGGTATTGACAGTAAAAGCTTTTTTTAAACATAAATTTGATGCAAAAATGTTGATATGTGCGATATTTTTCTCTTTCGGAATTATTTTGTGCAGTTATTCTGTAAGTACAAATAACCATGATTTGTCAGATTATGAAGGGCGATATGTTACTTTGACGGGCAGAATTTCACGACTCCCGGATATGAGTGGCGAAAATATCAGATATGTTGTGGATGTAAAAAATTTAACTCATGACGGAGAAGATAAACAGATTGATGACAGAATTGTATTGTCTTCTAAATCTGATTTTGAATATGGTGATACTGTTACCTTTAGCGGCTTTCTTGAAGATTTGCCGGACAAAATGAATGAAAACGGCTTTGATTATTCAATGTACTACAAAAGCCGTGGTGTATTTTTCAAAATGTACAGTGAGGAAATGACTGTATCTTCGTACAGTATAAGGGATTACTCACCCCTTGCTCTTAGTTTGTATGTTAAAAATTTTGTATCAAATATAATAGACGATAATTACAGCGGAGATTATAACGCTCTTTTGAAAGCAATTTTAATAGGAAATAAAAAGGAATTTTCAGAGGATTTTGATAAAGTTCTTACACGTACAGGAATGAAACGATTTTTCTATCCTGCCTTTTTGCATGTGGCAATATTTATGGGAGCAATAACATTCCTTTTGAGCTTTATTTCTCGAAAAAAACGTGATATAATGATTATATTATTACTTATTATATACGCACTTTTAAATTACGATAATGCCGTATTTATAAAGTTGTCACTTCTTATTGCGGTTATAACATATCTTAAAGTTCGAAACGGATATTTGCATTATCCCGATGCCTTAGGTATTACAGGAATTATAATAGGTGTAACGAATCCTCTTATATTTTTTGATGTTGGATTTATGATGTCTATAACTGCAAGTATGCTTATGTACTATTTTTATGGGTTTGTATATAAATTTACTAAGTTTGCAAAATTTAAATATATTCGTCATCTGCTGACATTAAATTTTATATGTACAGTAGGTTTATTGCCAATAAGTGCATATTTTTTAGGGTATATCTCACCTTACAATATAATATTTTCATTTATTGCCATACCGGTGGTTGCAGGAATAGTTATAGTGTCACCTATGCTTATCCTGATGCTATCTGTTTTTCATTATGCACCTGTAATAAGACCATTTGTGAGCTTCATGCTGTTCATACTTAAAAATATGGCTGTTATTGCAGACAAGCTTAATATGGTTAATATGATTGTTCCTCGTCCGGGTATTGTATTTATTGGGGCATATATGCTTTTGATTGTTGCCGGTGCTAATTATATTAGAAAGAATTTTTTATATGCAAAGGTATCTGCCTTCGTTGGAGCGGCACTTATGGTATCTGTGACTGTATGTCAGATTATGCGTATGGGAAATATAGAGATGACTTTTGTAAATGTGGGACAAGGTGACGGTGCCATTATAAGTTCTCCATACCGATTTAACGTTTTAATTGACGGAGGTGGCGGAAATGTGTATTCAGAATATAATCCCGGCGAAAAGATTTATCTCGAATATCTTGAAACAGAGGGTATAACAAATATAGACAGTGCATTTGTAAGTCACTATCATCAAGACCATGTACAGGGAATAATAGCGGCAGTAGAAAATCTGAATGTGAGAAATTTATTTATGCCTGATTGTATGGAGGATAACGAATGGCGTCAGGCTCTTGAAAAGGCAGCATTAGAAAATGATACAAAAATTCACTATATATCAAAGGAAACAATCCTCAAATACAACAACGGAATGAGGATACATATTATTCCGCCTGCCTATAAAACGGGGATAAGTGACGATGAAAACGATACTTCTATTGTGTATTATTTGGAATATAAAGATATTTCCGCAGTATTTACAGGTGATATGAGTAAATTTGCCGAAAATAATCTAATTGAAAGCGGAAAAGTTAAAGAGGCGGATATTTTAAAGGTTGCACATCACGGCTCAAAGAATTCAACCGGTGAAGATTGGATAAGTGCTATATCACCTAAATATGCAGTTATAAGTGTAGGAGAGGACAATTCCTATGGTTTGCCTGCTGATGAAGTTGTGGAAAGACTTGAGAATGCAGACATAGATATATACAGAACTGATTTTGACGGTGATATACGTTTTACAATTAACAACAATGGCAGTATGGAAATAGAAACATTTGACAGGAGATAGACATGAAAAAAAATACGGAAATATTAAAACTGAAAAAACAGCTGAAAGAAAAAATATTGTCGCCGATGTATATATTCTACGGTGAAGAAGATTTTTTAAAAGAACTATATGTTAAAAGAGTGACAGCTGCTGTACCTGACGGCGGATTCCCTGAATTTAATCATATTAAACTTGAAGGAAGTGATGTATCTTTCTCTGATTATGATGATGCGTGGGAGGGATTTCCTATGATGACAGACAAAAGACTTATACACATAAAGGACAGCGGTATATTTTCGGCTGCAAAGAAAAACGGTACAGGTCCATCATCTGAAGAAAAAAAAGCCTTTTGGCTTGAAAAATTTAAACGATTATCTGATGATACAGTAGTGATTTTTGATGAAAAAAATATTGATAAAAGAAGTGCTGTATATAAGGCTGCCACAAAGGTTGGAGAGGCTGTTGAATTTTCATATTTAAGTGATGCTGATTTAGTTACTTGGGTAATTAAACAATGTCTTGATACAAAAAAGAAAATATCAAAGGAAAATGCCTATTATTTAATAACACTTTGCGATCCGGGACTTAATAACATAAATAATGAACTAAAAAAATTACTTGATTTTTGCGGTGATGAAATATATAAAAGTGATATAGACAGAGTTGTTTCAAAATCTATGCAGGTTATTACCTTTGATCTCACAAATGCAATTATGGCAGGAAATGCAAACAAGGCAATGGCTGTACTTTATGACCTTCAAACGGCAAAGGAGAGTGCCTTTGGAATATTATATTTAATGCTTTCATCTCTTGAAAAAATACTGCGTGTAAAGCTTATGACTAATAGCTCTAAAAGTGAAATTGCATCAGCTTTGGGAATGGCTCCCTTTATTGTACAAAAATATATTGAAAGTGCGGCGGGTTTTGATGAAGAATCGCTTGTATGGATGATAAGACGTGTGGCAGAAATTGATATGGAAATTAAAGAGGGAAGAATAGACGAAACTACTGCACTTGAACAGTATATTGCCCAGTGTGTGTATAAATCACAAAGGAGAGTGTAACATGGAATTAAAACTTGATGCGTGGTCGCAAAATGATTATGAACAGTTTATTGAATACTTAAAATCTGTGTCTGATGATGATTATAAAAAATTTTCTGACTCCCTTGTTCCCAGCATAAATCATTCATTTGGGGTGCGTGTGCCTATACTGAGAAATATTGCAAAGGAAATTTTAAAGGGAAATTACAGTGACTTTTTAAGTCTTAAAAAGGGCAGCTCAAGAGAGGAAATAATGATAGAAGGTCTTGTTATGACCGGAATTAAATGCGGATATGATGAACTTTTATCGCTCATTAAAGAATATACCGAAAAAATTGACAGCTGGGAAACCTGTGATATAGTTTCGTTTAAACAAATAAAAAAGTATTTAAAAGAATTTTTTAACGATATTGAATACTTTATATATAATGACAATCCGTGGGCTGTTCGATATGGGTTTGGATGTTTAATGGAATTTTACTTAAATGATGAATATATAGACAGAGTCTTTGAATATGTAAATTCTGTAAATTCAGATTTTTATTATGTACAGATGATGCAAGGGTGGCTTATTGCTACTGCTGCGGCAAAATGCCGTGATAAAGCTTTGAAATTTCTTGAAAACAACACGTTAAATGATGTTACTCAAAATATGGCTATAAGAAAAATGCGTGAGTCAAGAAGAATTTCAAAGGAAGATAAGGAATATATATTGAAATTTAAAAGGGATAAAAATATGCACCTGTAAAAGGTGCATATTTTTATTTGTTTCTATTATCTTCCCAGCCTAAATATGTTGCTTCAAGACGGTATATCGGCATACCCATTTCTGAAAAACGCTGTTCGTATTCAGTCATAATATTACCTTCAAATTTAGAGTTGTGGAGGTCTAAACTTATGTTTTCAAGTTTAAAGTTTTCCTGTGCAAAGGAATTTAGTGAAAAATCAAACAATGCTTTATTATCAGTCTTAAACCAAATATAATCTCCCTGACGAAGCACTGCTTTATACCTGTCAAGAAAACGTTTATGGGTAAGGCGACGTTTTGCCTGTTTATTCTTTTTCCATGGGTCTGAAAAATTCAGATATATACGTTCTATTTCGCCAAATTCGAATATATCTTCTATTTTTTCAGCGTCCATGTCTGTAAATAGGACATTTGATAAATCTGCTGCCACAGCTTTTTCCATTGCCATTACAATAACATCTTCTACTTTTTCAATAGCAATAAAATTAATATCAGGATACATCTTTGCCATGCCTACAATAAAATTACCTTTTCCACACCCGATTTCGATGTGTATAGGATTGTTATTGCCGAATTGTTCTGCCCACTTACCTTTGAGCTCTGACGGTTCCTTTATCCATATATTACTGCAACGCTCCATTCTAGTGTTGCAATTTTTCTTTTTTCTCATTCTCATATTTTAATTACCCCTTGATAAAATTATTGCACTTATTATACTATAAATTGAGTCATTTGACAAGGTGAATAGATTTATAAAATTTCATAAATATACGGTTGTTAAAAAGAGATTAATATGATATAATTTCACTGTATAATAAAGAAAGAAGGAATATAAATGGTAATATTATATGAAGTACACGATAATTTGTATGTGAATATGACAAATAAATGTCCATGTGCTTGTACGTTTTGTTTAAGACAAACTAAAGACAGTATGGACGATTCGGGTAGTCTTTGGCTTGAAAGAGAACCCACAGTCGAAGAAGTAAAGGCAGAATTTGATAAGTTTGATTTAGACAAATACAAAGAAATTGTATTTTGCGGTTTCGGTGAACCTACTGAACGACTTGATGATGTGCTTGAAGTTTGTAAATTTATTAAAGAGAAGTACAATAAAACTATCAGAATAAACACAAACGGACTTGCAGACCTTATTCACGGTAAAAATACAGCACCTATGTTTGAAGGTCTTATAGACATTGTATCAATAAGTCTTAATACACCAAACAAAGAACGATACCTTGAACTTACAAGAAGTAAATTCGGTATTGATTCATTCGATGCAATGATAACATTTGCTAACAATGTAAAACATTATGTAAAGCAGGTTATTCTTTCTACTGTTTCTACAACTCTTACAGAGGAAGAAGAAAAAGAATGCAGCGATATTTGCAGTAAAATCGGTGTAACATACAGAATAAGACCTTTTGAGGAGTAAAAAAAATGAATACAGTAGCTTTGGAAATGATAAAATATTATGCCGGTGATGTAAAACGTATAAACCATTTTATGAAAGTACATGGATTTGCAAAGGTTATAGGTGAAGGTGAAAACCTTGACGAAAATACTATGTTTACTCTTGAAACAGCAGCTTATGTACACGATATAGGAATAAAAATGAGTGAGCAAAAATACAATTCATCTGCCGGTAAATATCAGGAAGAATTAGGACCTGCTGAAGCTGAAACAGTGCTTAAAAAACTTGGTTTTGATGAAGATGTTATAAAAAGAGTTTCTTATCTTGTAGGTCATCACCACACATACTCAAATATTGACGGTATAGATTATCAGATACTTATTGAAGCTGACTTTATTGTTAATATTTTTGAGGACGAAATTGAAGCTGATTCAATAAAGAGTATTAGAGAAAAAATTTTTAAAACCGAAACAGGAAAAAAGATACTTGACAATATGTACAATACGGAGAGTAATACATAATGTGGATTGCTCTTGTATGTGTGTTCGGAATACTGAAGGGTATAAGAGATATTATCAAAAAGAAGGCAATGGAAAAAAGCTCAGCTATGGAGGTGCTGTTCTTTTATACTTTTTTAAGTTTCATTTTTGTTACGCCTGAAATTAAAACTGCACTTAGTATTGACTGCCATTACTTGGGATTTATAATGATAAAATCTCTGGTTATTTTTGTGTCATGGATATGCAGCTTTAAAGCAATAAAGAAAATACCAATAGGTTTTTATGGTATTATGGATATGTCAAGGGTGGTGTTTGCCACTGTATTAGGTGTAGCTGTATTAGGTGAAGTTCTAACACGCAATAAAATAATAGGTATGATTCTTGTACTTATTGGTCTTACTTTTGTAAATATTCGTAAAAATAAAGGTAACGAAGGAGTAAGAACCATTTACATTGTTCTTGTTTTGGTATCGTGTCTTGGCAGTGCAACATCTGAACTGCTCGATAAAATGCTTATGCAGCATGTTACAAGCAGTCAGCTTCAGTTTTGGTATATGTTCTTTATGGTTTTGCTGTATCTTGGATACATAGTTATTACAAAAACCAAAATACAGTGGAAATCTATTTATAAAAATTATTGGATTATTATATTAAGCGTACTGTTTGTAATAGGTGATAAGGCGTTGTTTATTGCTTGCGGCAGTAATGACAGTACAGTAGTTGCTATGACTTTAATAAAACAGTGTTCTGTTATGGTTACTATCATAGGCGGAAAAATTGTATTTAAAGAAAAGCGTACATTATACAAAATAGCTTGTGCTGCTGTTATAGTGGCAGGTATTGTAATTGCAGTAATTTAAAAAGTGTACAAAAAAAGTACAAAAAAGTGTTGACAAAGTGTATTTTGTCTGTTATAATATATTCAGAAATCAGTAATGATTATCATTACTGATAAGTGTAGTCAGGAGGGTATATAGCGGGAGGTTGATTGTATGAGATACTCAAAACAACGTGAAGCTTTGCTTTCGCTTTTGAGAAGTACACGTTCACATCCGTCTGCCCAATGGCTTTATGAAAATCTGCGTAAAGAGTTCCCCAATATCAGTTTGGGTACTGTTTATCGAAACCTGGCATTGCTTGAAGAAAAGGGATATATTGTTCGTATTCATACTACATCTAATACGGAGCACTATGATGGCTTTGTTGATAAACATCAGCATTTTGTATGTAGAATGTGCGGTAAAATTACTGATGTAGATATAGATAATACGGATGTTATCCAATCTCAGGCGGCAGAAAAGTCGGGCGGAAAGATAGAAGACTATTCTTTGATATTCTACGGAATTTGCAGTGAATGTTGTCAAAAATAATGTTTTATAAATTTAAGGAGGAAATTATTATGAAAAAGTATGTATGTCCAGTATGCGGTTATATCCATGAAGGTGATTCAGCACCTGAAAAGTGTCCACAGTGCGGTGTTCCTGGTTCAAAGTTCACTGTAATGGAAGAAGGTGCAGCTCTTAACTTCGTATGTGAACACGTAATCGGCGTTGGTGCTAAGGATCAAGTTGAGCCTGACGTATATGAAGGTTTAAAGGCTAATTTTGAAGGTGAATGTACAGAAGTTGGTATGTATATTGCAATGAGCAGACAGGCTATCCGTGAAGGTTATCCTGAAATCGGTGCTTTCTATCTTCAGGCTGCTCTTGAAGAAGCTGAGCACGCTGCTAAGTTTGCAGAACTTCTTGGTGAAGTTGTTACTACTTCAACAAAGAAGAACCTTGAGCTAAGATCAGAGGCAGAATGCGGTGCAACAGCTGGTAAGTTTGAACTTGCTAAGAGAGCTAAGGAACTTGGCTACGATGCTATCCATGATACAGTTCACGAAATGGCTAAGGACGAAGCAAGACACGGTAAAGGCTTTGAAGGACTTTTAAAGAGATACTTCGGTTAATTTAAATTATTTTTTGAGGTTAAAAAAACACGATTAGTATTAAAACTAATCGTGTTTTTTATTTATAAATTAAATATACAACAATAATTTTTATGTATATTTGATGTAAATAAGGTAAGTATACAAAATAGGAGGTGCTATATGGAAATTTTAAAGTTATGCTTAACGACTATAGGTTCATTTGCTGCATTGTTTTTAAGTGCGAAAATTATAGGACACAAACAGATTGCTCAATTAGATTTTTTTGATTATGTAACAGGTATTACGATTGGCTCGATTGCCGCTGAAATGGCAACCGAATTAAGTGAACCATGGAAACCTCTTATTGCTATTGGACTTTATGGTTTAATTACGCTGTTTTTGAATATTGTTTCAAGTAAATTTCAAAGAATGAGAAAGTATTTAAACGGTACCCCTACAATATTGATGAAAGACGGAAAGTTATATCGTGAAAATTTCAAAAAAGCAAAATTAGATTTAAGTGAATTTATGGTAATGTGCAGACAGCAAGGGTATTTTGATTTAAGCAGTATATATGCTGCTATATTTGAGTACAACGGAAAACTTACAATCCTTCCTGTTAGTAATCAGCGTCCTGTTACTCCAAACGATATAAATATAACACTTCAGCAAGAATTGATTTTTACAGAATTAATTATGGACGGTCGAATTTTAAATGATAATCTAAGACGTATGGGTCTTGATTTATCATGGCTTAATAATCAACTGAAAAAACCATATTAATTCAGCTAAAGACGTATTTTTAGCACTTTGTGACCGAAATTTGAAAGTTATTCTTTATACTTATTCTTGATGTTGGAAATAAGATTTTAAATATTTACATGTAATGTTTCTTTTATTGCAATTGACTTAAATGTAAGATTATGATACCATATCAGTATAATAATATACATGTAAGGAGAAATAGATATGAAATTTAAAATGGTACATGAAAATTACAATGTTTTTGATTTAGAGAAAACAATGGCTTTTTATAACGAAGCGTTAGGTCTTGAAGAGAAACGCAGAATTGTAGCTGATGATGAGTCATTTATTATAGTTTATATGGGCAATGACGAAACAGATTTTCTTTTGGAGTTAACATGGAACAGAGATAGAGAAAAACCTTACGATTTAGGTGAATGCGAATTCCATTTGGCTTTTGAAGTTGATGATTTTGAAGAGGCATACAAACGTCATAAGGAAATGGATTGTGTATGCTTTGAAAATAAGGAAATGGGTATATATTTCATTCTTGATCCTAACGGTTATTGGTTAGAGATTGTTCCTAAAAAGTGATAAAAGACCGGATTATATCCGGTCTTTTGTGTTAAAATAGACAATAAAATATAGAATTTTAATTTTTTTTGGTACAAAATGCTTGTAAAAAATCAAAAATTATGTTATACTGTAAAAAATGCTAAATTTAAAGGGGGTATAACCATGAAATATTGTAACAAATGTGGAAAAGAGATAATGGACGAGGCTGTAATTTGCCCACATTGTGGCTGTTCTCAACAACCAAATGCACCTCAAGTTGTTGATTCAAGCAGCTTTGGATGGAGTTTGCTTGGGTTCTGCATTCCGATAGTAGGACTGATTTTGTTCCTTGTATGGAAAGATACAACACCGCTAAAAGCTAAATCTGCCGGTATGGGCGCATTGGTGAGTGTAATAGTTGGAGTTGTTTTTTACATAATATATGCAATCATCATAGGTGTAACGATAGGCAGTAGTTTGTAATTCAAATGAAAATTAAAAAGTTTTTGGCAATAGCGTTTATGTGTCATCAACGTCCGGATAGGTCTTTCTTTATAAAAGGAAAACAATTACCTTTATGTGCAAGATGCACGGGTATTTTAATAGGATACATTCTTGGGATAGTTATTGCCGTAATAACTGGTTGTAAACACCATTTTTATTTTCTGTTATGTCTTTTGCCCATGATTATAGATGGAGGAATACAACATCTATTCGGTATAATAAGTAATAATTTGAGAAGATTATTTACCGGTATATTAGGTGGGATTGGAATTATATATTTTTTTATATCATTGCATTTATTTACGGTTTGGTGGGTAACGGCGTTTATGCAACACCTAAATATTATTTGATATCATCAAAAAAGACCGGATTATATCCGGTCTTTTTAAATATTAATTGTCTACTCCGAAAAATTCGTTTGCGTAATTTACTGAAGAAAGTGCATCTTTACAATATTTATCAGCACCAATCATATCAGCATACTCTTGTGTAAGCACTGCACCGCCTACCCATACCTTTGTATCAAGTCCTGCATCACGTATTGCTTTTATCGTATCTTCCATACTTACTACTGTTGTAGTCATAAGTGCAGAAAGACCGCAAAGGTGTATATCGTTATCACGAAGTGCATTTACGATTGTTTCCGGCGGTACATCTTTACCGAGGTCATATATTTCATAGCCGTAGTTTTCCAAAAGAACTTTAACTATATTTTTACCTATATCATGTATATCGCCTTTAACTGTTGCAAGGGCGATTTCACCCTTTGATTCCTGCTTCTTGCCGCTTTTTTCGATATGTTCTTTAATAGCATTAAAAGCATTTTTAACTGTTTCAGCACTCATCATAAGCTGAGGTAAAAACATTGTACCTTTTTCAAACTCACGTCCTACAACGTTTAACGCTTCTACAAGTATATTATTTATAATATCCATAGGGTCTTGTGTTTTTAGCTCGTTAACCGTTTCATCATAGGACTGGTCTTTAAGACCTTTTACGATTATATCAAACAGTCTGTTTGTATTTTTGACTTCATCGTCTTTTTTATCGGTGACTATTGTAGTAGTTTGTGCTTTTGTGCCGGCATAGGCACTTACGTAATTTTGGCAGTCCTCATCAAAACAAGACAATGCCATAAATGCTCTGTAAGTATTAATCATACTATCAGCACATGGATTTATAATACAAGCGTCAAGTCCGCTATGAAGGGCAAGTGCAAAAAATGTGCTGTTTATTATTTCACGGCGGGGAAGTCCGAATGATATGTTTGATACACCAAGTGTTGTACATATACCAAGTTCGTCTTTTATGCGTTTGAGTGCTTTTATTGTTTCGGCAGATTCCTTTTGCTGTGCTGATACTGTAAGTGTTAATGCGTCCATAACAAGATTTTTCTTGTGTATGCCGTATTCTTCGGCGCGTTTTTGTATCTTCTTTGCTATTTCGAATCTTTCGTCAGCAGTTGCCGGAATACCGTTTTCGTCAAGGCACAATCCAACAAGTACACCGCCGTATTTTTTGACTATCGGCATAATCGCTTTAATACTTTCCTCTTTGCCGTTTACGGAATTTACCATCGGTTTACCGTTGTATATCCTCATTGCACGTTCTATTGTTGCAGGGTCAGAACTGTCAATTTGCAAAGGTAAATTTACAGCGGCACTTATTGCTTTTACAGCACTTTCCATTGTACTGCATTCATCTATCTCAGGTAATCCTACATTGACATCTAAAATATGGGCACCGGCATCACGTTGTGAAAATGCCTCGCCTAAAATATAGTCTATATCATTATTGCGAAGTGCTTCCTTAAACTTTTTCTTACCTGTCGGATTTATACGCTCACCAACTATCACAGGTCCTTTGCCTAAAACGACAGTCTTTGAATAAGAGGAAACAACTGTTATATTTTTTTCTTCAACAACCGGTGTATATTTTGATGTGTGTTCTACAAGACTTCTTATGTGGTCAGGAGTAGTACCGCAGCATCCGCCAAGTACAGACACACCGAGTTTTGCCATTTCTTCACACTGTGAGCCAAAAGTTTCAGGTGAAACGTCATAAACTGTTTTTCCGTCACATATTTGAGGAAGTCCGGCATTTGGCTGAGCCATAATAGGAATAGATGAAATTTTTGAAAGCTCTGACATCATTTCGGATATTTGTACAGGTCCTAAACCGCAGTTGATACCAACGCAGTCAACTCCAAGCCCCTCCATTATGGCAGACATAACGTGTACATCTCCGCCTGTAAGAGTTTTATACTGCTCATCAAAGGTCATTGTACAAAAAATAGGTAACGACGTGTTTTCTTTAACAGCAAGCACTGCTGCCTTTGCTTCAAGAGTATCAGACATTGTTTCTATAATAACAAGATCTGCTCCGCATTTTTCAGCAGTTTTTGCAATTTTTGCAAATGAACTATAACAATCGTCAAATGACAAACTTCCCATCGGTTCAAGAAGTTTTCCGCAAGGACCTATGTCAAAAGCAACAAAACGAGGTTTATCGCTGAATTTATTTATAGCTTTTTTTGCACAGCCTATTGCTGCAGCTATTATCATATCAATGCTTTCACCGATTTCTTCTGTCTTTAGCGGATTTGCACCGAATGTGTTTGTGGTTATAATATCACTTCCGGCTTCAAGGTATTCGGTGTGAATACGCTCAATAAGCTGTGGGTTAGTAAGATTTAAAAGCTCCGGTACTTCTCCTGCACCAAGTCCATTTTTTTGGAGCATTGTACCCATACCGCCATCAAAAAATAAAATCTTTTTGCCAAGATGTTCTCTTATATCAGCCATATCATTATCCTTTCTTAAAATAAGCTGTTTATTACGGTAACTATCTTTTCTGCTGTTTCAGGTTTGTTCATTGTGTAAAGATGTACACCGTCAATATCGTTTGATAGCAGGTCAATAATTTGGTCAACCGCATAAGCGATACCTGCTTGTTTTAATGCCTCCGGATTATCTTCATATTTTGAAATCATTCGTGTAAATTTTGCCGGCATTGATGCACCGCCTGAAAGAACACACATCTTTTTTATCTGATTAGCGTTTGTAAGAGGCATAATACCTGCTGTTATAGGAACGTTTATATTCTTCTTCGCAAGCTTGTCACGGAAACGATAGAAGGCATCATTATCAAAAAACATTTGTGTAACAAGAAAGTCAACGCCGGATTCTACTTTTATTTTTAAATTTTCAATATCCGTATCAAGACTTGGTGAATCGGGATGACATTCGGGATAACATGCACCGCCTATGCAAAAACCGCCAAATTCACGTATCTGAGCTGCAAGATCACTGGCATGGGCATAGTCGTTTGGTAAAACAAAGTCCTTATCCTGCGGTATATCACCACGAAGTGCAAGTATATTCTGTATACCACGATTTTTTAGGTCGTTTAGTGTATTTTGTATATCCTCCTTTGTGGAAGATACGCATGTTAAATGTGCAAGTGCTGTAAGGTTAAGTTTGTCCTGCATGAATGATGCAACATTTGCCGTGTTTTTAGATGTTGAACCACCCGCACCATATGTAACGCTCATATAGTCTATCGGCATTTTTGACATCGTTTCTATTGCTGATTGTACTGCCTCAAGACCGCTGTCCTGTTTGGGAGGAAAAACCTCAAAGGACAGCACCGGTTTTTTTGATGAAAATATATCTTTAATAAACATTTTAGCTCTCTCCTTTTTAAAGTATAACTATTATTATACTTCAAAATCCTCATAATATCAAGAATTTTGCGGTAAATTTTTGCTTCTTATAGGTGTAAAAGATTATATTAAATAGATTTTACATTTTAAGGTTTATTTAAGGAATAGGGAGTAGAATGTAGTCAATGAAAGGATAAAAGGAGTTGGATATAATGGCTATCGAAATTTTTAACAGGTATGAACATAAGTACAAACTGGATCAAAAAACATTTGAAAAAGTTTTAGACTATATTGATAGTCGCATGGAACTTGACACTCATTGTGAAAATCATTCACTGTACACAATAGCAAATATTTACTATGATACACCGGATAATTCATTAATTCGTGAATCAATGTCAAAACCTGTCTATAAAGAAAAACTTCGTTTACGTTCATATGGTGTACCGGATCTTGACTCAAAAGTGTTTTTAGAAATCAAAAAGAAGTTTAACGGTCTTGTTAATAAACGCCGTTTGACTATCGAAATGAATGAAGCTTATAATTTTCTTGAAACAGGTAGGATGCCAAAATTATTTGACTATATGAATAGTCAAGTCATTAATGAACTTTACTACTTCATTAGTTCTCATGAACTTATTCCAAAGGTATATATAGCCTATGACAGACTTGCATATTTTGAAAAGGGAAACGACGACCTTAGAATTTCTTTTGACACAAACATACGTACACGACGCCATGATTTAACACTGGAAAGCGGTGACTATGGTAATCGTCTTATGAAAGAAAATGTATGGCTTATGGAAGTTAAAACAAGTATGGCAAAACCACTTTGGCTTTGTGAAATGTTATCAGAACTTGATATAAAAGATTCAAGTTTTTCAAAATACGGCACGGAATATACAAAATTTATGTTAAAACAAAAACAGAAAAATATCGATAAAAAATATGCCTTTAATAAAAATATACAGGCAGTATAATCAGGAGGGTTATAATGGAAAATATTTTAAGTTCAGCACTTTTGACAAGCGATTCAGGAATAAGCTTAACTGTTCCGGTAGCACTTATAGCAATGGGAGCATCATTACTGTTTGGATTGGTTATAAGTTCAACATACATTTTTACTCACAAAGACAGATACCAGCAGAGTTTTGCAATTACGCTGACAATGCTGCCGGTAATTTTGACGGTTATTATACTATTTGTAGGTAGTAATGTGGCAAGGGCATTTTCCCTTGCAGGAACGCTATCTATTATAAGATTTAGAAGTGCACCCGGTGATCCAGAAGATATAGGTTATATATTCTTCGATATAGCTGCAGGTCTTGCATGCGGTGTTGGTTTTTACGGTTACGGAGCTATGTTTGTGGGTATTTTATGCTTATTTATGATAATTGTTTCAAAAACAAATTTTGCAAAACCTAAAACAACCGCTAAAATGCTTAGGATAACAATTCCGGAAAGTCTTGACTATGAGGGTATTTTTGATGAAATTCTTAAAAAATATACATCGCAATATTCACTTACAAGAGTAAAAACAGCTGATTTAGGTTCCCTTTATGAACTTACTTATTCAGTTAATATGAATAAGAATGCCAATGAAAAAAACTTTATAGATGAACTTAGATGCAGAAACGGTAATTTGAACATAATACTTACTTTAATGTCAACAGAAATTTACGGAAAATAATGTAATCATAAATATAAATCTCCCCTCAAATGATTTTATTACTAATTACATTATTTGGATAAAAGTGGTGGAAAAAGTTTAATTTTTTATAAAAAAGACTTGCAAACTATTTAGCAATATGCTATAATATATCTGTAGAAAGAAATTACATTCTACCCTTTTATCCTATACATAGCAAAACAAAAAAAGCACCCTTGTGAGTGCTTTTTTTGCTGTATATACTAAAATTTTTGTGGGTATAATATTCGTATATTATTTTGGGAGTTGATGCGAGTAATGGCGGGTGTAATATTTAGTATTATAGCAGGTGCGGCTATGAGTATACAGGGTGTTATGAATACGAGATTAGCAGACAAAATCGGATTATATGAATCTAATGTAATAGTACAGGGTGTTGCCTTTATATTATCACTTGCTGCACTATGGATTTTAGGAAAAGGAAACTTTAAAGCTATAACTGATGTCAATAAGTTATATCTTTTTGGCGGAGTGTTAGGTATTGTTATTACAATTACTGTAATGCTTGGAATAGGAAAATTAAGTCCAACTGTGGCTATTTCTATTATTCTTATATCTCAATTAATTATAGCTGCAATTATAGATGCTTTCGGTATAATGGGCAGTGAAAAAACAGTTTTTTCATGGAACAAGTATATAGGTATTATATTTATGATTGCTGGTGTTTTGCTCTTTAAATGGAAAATTAAATAAATAAGAAAGTGCATTAGTTTATGAATATGAACTAATGCACGTTTTTTATTTTTTTAGTTTAAAAAATATTTTGTTTGGCAATGCAAATACAAATATTATGCCTATAGCTATTACTGCTGCAATTTTTATTGTATCTATACCTATGGTAAGAGCGGTGCTATACTCAGATGAAATTATATTATATACTGTATTATACATTCCGGCTCCCGGTACAAGCGGAATAATACCTGATACCAGATATACTGTTACAGGTACTTTTCTAAGATTGGCAAGAATGCGTGACAGGGAAGTGACAACTAATGCTGAAATGAGTACAGATAAAATTACAGTTTCTGACAACTCCATTGCAATTTGATATGCTCCTTCTGCTGCTAATCCGGAGATACCGCAGAATAGAAGCTCTTTTTTATTTACATTGAAAATTACTGCAAAAGCTAATGTTGCAACAAATGCTACAAACATTTCAAAAATTATCATAGAAGTTCTCCTCCTGACATATTACCAAACAAATACATTGATATTCCTGCACCGGCGGCAAGTGCAACTGCCGCTACAACAGCATCAAACATTCTTGCACTTCCTGAAAGGTAGTCTCCGGCTATAATATCTCGTATTGCATTTGTTATTGCAAGCCCAGGTACAAGTGGCATAATAGCTCCTGTTATCATAGCATTTATATTTGTTCCGATTCCTGATTTATACAAAACAATAGTCATTAGCGAAATAATAATACCTCCTGAAAATGTGACTATAAAGTTTGCTATATTATATTTTCGCATTAGCCATGTAAATAAATTCATTATAGCACCTGTTATAAAAGAATTGATGCTGTCTGTCAGATTACCGCCTGAGAGCAGTGTGAAAAAAGCACAGCTTACTGCAACTGCAAAAGTCATTAAAATAAGGGGATAGGGTTTTGACTTTTCTATTTTGTTAAGTCTTTCTATTGCCTCATCAAGAGTTACTTTGCCGCTGGTTATATCTCTTGATAACATATTTATTTTTGATACTTTATCAAGATTTATTGTTCTTTTATTAACTCTAACAGTTTTTGTTGTTGTTCCGATACTTACAAAAAATCCTGTTAAAACTACAACAGTTTCACTTTCTTCTCCGCAGTAATAGTTTGTTATTCTTTTTAATGTATCTTCGATACGGCTTGTTTCTGCTCCGCTTTCAAGAAGGATTCTTCCCGTGTCTGTCACAAAGTTTATAATTTTATCTAAATCCATTACACTTCCTCCTTTTATCAATATATTATAAAAAAACTGCACCCTAACTAAATAATGGGTGCAGTTTAAGTGATTGGATTAACGACCGTTTATAAAATATTATGGTCCATACATTATCACATGTCTTAATCAGTATACAGGCACTTTACTGTTAATAACATTGCCATACCTGCACTTATAAGTATTGTACCCAATATAATCATCTTTTTATCCTCCGTTATTTGATGATTATATTATACAAAATAAATGGTACTTTAAAACGGACTTTACCTATTTGAGTCAAATAACTGACAAAGAGGTTCCATTTCATCTATGTTATTCCATATCATTACTGTCATATATTGATATTCAGGTATGTTTTCTATGTTAATTTTGAAGCTCTCTGTATCAGGGGAAATTTCTATTTCTTCATAACTCATTCCGACAAGTGCTTTTTCTGAATTATACAATGCAACTAAACCATAAACTTTTTTTGTGTTGCTTTCATTTACATCTATATTAACATTAACACCATCGCTTTCTATTACTGCATTTGTAATATTGTATTTATATGAAGGTAACGGTTCAGTTGATGGTTCTGCTGACGGTGACGCTGTCGGGGTAGGTGACGGTGACGCTGTTGGAGTAGGTGACGGAGACGCTGTCGGAGTAGGTGACGGCGATACCGTCGGAGTAGGTGACGGCGATACTGTCGGGGTAGGTGATGGCGATGCTGTTGGGGTAGGTGACGGTGACGCTGTCGGAGTAGGTGACGGTGACACTGTCGGGGTAGGTGACGGTGACGCTGTTGGAGTCGGTGATGGAGATGCCGTCGGAGTTGGTGTAGGTTCAGCTTCTTTATATGTCAAAACAAGTGTAGGTGCTTTAGCATCTGAACCGGTATATTCCTTTGAGGCTATAACTTGTTCTCTTGCCGTACCTGTCCAAAGTGTGAATGTATGAACATTGTCGCTGTCTGCTTTTATTACATCTGTAACATCAAATGATAATTTCTGATAAGATGTGGAATATACAGGTGTTTGTAATATTCCTGTTGATGAAAGTGGTGTTCCTACTCCTCGTAGAATTATATCGTTTGCTGTAAATGTGTTTTCATCCCAGTCATCCTGTGAGCAGTAATCAAGATGAAGATCCGATTTGGCTGAATCTGTATTTGTGTACTTGCCGTAAATATTAAGCTTTGCTGATAAAAGTTCTCTTCCTTCGTATTCTGATAAATCAAATCTTATAAGACCAAGACCAGTAGCTTCCTTAAGTCCGGGCGTTGCATCACCATACATTGGTCTTGCCATATTTACTTTAAGCTCACTGCTATTACCAAATGGTGTTGTAGAATCGTTATAAATTACATAAGTATCTGCATCGGCAATGACTTCTGCTTTTTCTACCTTTGGTGTCGGTGTTGCAGGCTGCGGTTTATATCCTATTCTAAGTACTGGTGTGTTATACATTGTAAGTTCACATGCACCTGCTCCGCCTTCTCCAGCCGGTACAGCTACTAAAAGTGAAATTTTTTTTGTGCCTTCAGGGAAGCTCTTTACATAATCCGTTATATCAAAGGATGCTTCTCTATTGGGTACAATAATGTCGCCATTTCCGTAATTGGTCTGACAGCTTTCAGATAAGATTGGCGTTTCATCTGTCGGATACGGTATGGTATCTACCTTTACTGTTCCACTTTCCCATGTGTTATCTGCTGAAAAAATATTAAAATAGAATTGTCTGTTTCTGTCTTTAGTAGCATAGGATTCAGCAGTGAATACTACTTCAGCACTTACTATTTCTGAAGGGTCAAAGTCTGTGATATTTCCAAAACCAAAGTACGCAAGTCCACTGAACCCTGAATAGTGACTTAAATAAACTTTGTCGGAAGCTACGTTTACATTTTGTTCAACTTCGTTTCTTATCTTTGTAACTGATATTTCCTGTATATCAGGTGCAGGTGTTGGAGTTATTATAGGTACAGGTGTACGATCTGTAGCATCTGGATACTCTATTTCGTCAAACGTGGTTGTAGGAGCAAGATAGTTAAGTGTTGTGCTGTCTGAATTTTTTGCCAGTGATGCTGAACCTATATAATAGCTTTGATGTGGCGGCTGGTTATATGCAACGTTTTGCCATGCAACAGCACATCTGTATTGACTGTCATGCATCAGTGTTGTAAGTCTGTATTCTGTGGGAATAGTCGAAAAATAAATTCTTGCACCAGGTGTTGTATAAAGAGGATATACAATTTCCTCTCTCCAGTCTCCGAATATATCTGCTACAAGTCCCGGATTTGCTTTTGTACCATTGACAGCGAATACATCAGGGAATGATGAATTTTTTCTGTCATAATATATTCTTGTAGTTGTATTATTTTCTATGTCATGTTTTGACAGTTTGTTTCCGTCAAGTAGTTCACGACCTAAATCTCCGTCCCAGTATACAAAAAAGTTCTCATAATTACTATTGGAAGAAGGTATATTTCCGACTCTTTCACCGCTTTGGTTAAAAATACCATCTGAGGCAACTGACCAGAAGGTTGAAAGATTACCGCTTTTTACTGCATAGTCATCGTCTATGTTTGCCATAACGCCTCTGCCTATATCACCTACTGCTGCTTGGAGTGTTACATCGCCGTTATAACGCTTTATATCAACTGCATATGGTATTTCACTATCATTTCCTTTGCCGGCTTCATGTACCATAAATATTTCTTGTTGACCGTCATTATCAAAGTCTGAGACATGCTCCGAATCGCCATGACCTCTTCCATCATATAATAGTACTGTTCCGTCGTGGTCAAGTATAGCAGAACCGAAAATTATCTCATCAAACGTATCGTTATCTACATCTGCTACAGAAAGACTGTGTGCACCTTGTCCATAAAGCGTTTTACCGTCCTGTGTCTGTGTAGAACCGTCTGCATATCTTACTGTGCTGGAATTTGGACCGTTGCTGCTAAGCCACTGCTGTGTAAGATTTTCACCATCCCATTTGTATGCAGAAACGTATGCGTATGTATAGTATCCTCTTACTTCAATTAAACTCGGTGTTTTGCCGTCAAGATATGCAACTCCCGCAAGGTAACGCTCACTACGGCTACCAGGGAGTCCCCTATTATCTTCCCATTCTTTTGATGTATTAATTGAACGTGGTGGATCATAATTTATAGTTTGAAGAACCATTCCTGTTTCACCATCAAAAATTGAAAGATATTCAGGACCGGAAAAAATGATGCCGTTTGAGTCTGCATAGCTTCTTTCATTATCTGCTTCTTCTATATCCTTACCCTTAATAGTGACATAATTTCCTAATCCGTCTTTTGATCCGGGTGCTGTCTTAAATGCTATTTCACTTCTTCCGTCACCGTCAAAGTCATAAACTATATATTGTGTATAGTGTGCTCCGGCACGTATGTTTTGACCTAAGTTCATTCTCCAAAGTTGTGTACCGTCAAGTTTATATGCGTCAATATAAACATTGCCTGTGTATCCAGATTGAGAGTTGTCTTTTGAATTAGACGGATCCCATTTTACTATAAGCTCATATTCTCCGTCACCGTCAAGATCGCCGACGCTCATATCATTAGCTGAATATGTATAGTCTTCACCTGTTGGCGTAGTGCCGCCCTCGGGAGCTGTGAATGGAATGTCTATATGTGCAACAGAATTTGAAAAACCATCTTTAGAATATTCAACATTTGTCGTTAAAGGTGTAACTGCTTTTTCACCGTCAGGTGATGTGTTTGCAGGTACTACAACATACTCACTTTTATCGGAACCGGTAGGATCCGTATAGCAGGTAGCATCATGTACATCTGTTGTGTAAATTTTTTGTCCGTCACGGTATATGTCAAAGGCTTGATTTGAAAGACTTTCTGTACCTAAAAGACGCCATGACAAATAAACTCCGCCGCTAACTTTTGCTGCAACAGTACCGCGGTCAAGATATTCCATTTGTTTTACCGTTACTTCTTCTGAATTAGCATAAATATGCATTGCAGGTATTGCAGAAGATATTAATGCTACAGAAGTAAGCAGTGCTGTAAGTTGTTTCTTCATATAAATCCCTCTCTAATTATTAAAATATTATATAAATTCAAAATAATTATATAACTTTTTTTAAAATAATTCAATATCTAAAAAAAATATCGGCTCCGGAATTTTTTACCGAAAGCCGATAATAATGCTATATAATATGAACTTTGTAATTACTTAAAAGATAATTAACCTGTATAATATATCCGATAAATTGCGGAATTGCCATAAGCTGACCAAAAAACGGTTTGCCGTAATCTGATGTACCGTCAAGTATAGTTTGTAATTTATTTTTGTCGCATAGTGCAAGTATTGGTGCATTAGGATCTGAAATTATACCGTCAAGCAGTGTTTTTACCGCTTCCTCATAATGTGGATTGTGTGTTTTCGGATAAGGACTTTTACGTCTTAAACGCACATCTTCGGGAAGTATTCCGATAGCCGCTTCACGCAGTATATTTTTTGACACATTATTTTTGTTTTTCATTTCCCATGGTATATTCCATACATATTCTACAAGTTTATGGTCGCAGAAAGGAACACGTACCTCAAGTCCGCTTGCCATACTCATTCTGTCTTTTCTGTCTAAAAGGTTTGTCATAAACCAGTTTATATTAAGATATGAAATTTCACGGCGTCGCTTTTCCTCAGGATTATCTCCAGAAAATACAGGTACTTCCTCTATGCTTTCTTCATAACGCATTCGTGAATAACTCTCAAGGTCTAAAGTATCTTTTACGCTGTCAAGGAGTATGTCATTTCTAAGGGACAGGTCATAGCACCATGGAAAAGCATGTGTTTCAAATGCTTTTTTATCTCTAAACCAAGGATAACCGCCGAAAATCTCGTCACTACATTCACCTGACAGTACAACTGTATGGTTTTTTTTAACCTCGCGGCAAAAATACAAAAGTGATGCATCAACATCTGCCATTCCCGGTAAATCTTTTGCCATGAGTGCTTCTTCTAAAAGCTCAGTAAGCACGTAATTTGGGCATACAAGATATGAGTGATTGGTTTTAAACTCATCTACCATTCTCGGTACCCATTTTGTATCGCTGTCGGGCTGAAAACTTGAGGATTTAAAATATTTTCCGTTATCCTCATAGTCAAAGGAATATGTTGAAAGTGTTTTTCCTTCCTTTGCTTTTTCCATTGCACCGATAGCAGTAATTATACTTGAATCAAGTCCTCCCGAAAGAAATGTGGCAATAGGTACATCTGAAACAAGCTGACGTTTTACACTGTCATATACAAGTGAACGCACCTTATCTATTGTATCCTCATAGCTGTCAGTGTGTTCATGGCTGTCAAGAGACCAATACTGGTTTATAAATGTACCTCGTCTATTTATAATCATATATCTGGCAGGTCGTAGCTCAAGTATGTCCTTAAATACTCCATTTCCTTGTGTCCTGGCAGGACTTAGTGCAAAAAGTTCGCATAGACCTGTTTTATCAAGAACAGGCGTTATATCAGGATATTCAAACAGTGATTTGATTTCAGAGCCGAACACTGTTACACCATCTATTTGTGAGTAGAAAAGTGGTTTTACACCGAACCTATCACGGCATACAAAAACTCTCTGCCTCATTGAATCCCAGATTGCAAAGGCATATATACCGTTAAGTTTTTTTGCACATTCCTCGCCGTAGTGTATGTAAGCATAAAGCAGTACTTCGGTATCAGATGATGTAGTAAATTGATAACCGTATGATTTAAGGTCATTTCTTAAATCCTCCGTATTATACAACTCTCCGTTATATGTAATTACAAATTCATGCCCCTCAACTGTTCGTTTCATTGGCTGGAGTCCGTTTTCTACATCTATTACCGCAAGTCTTGTATGGGCGAATACCGCATGTTCTCCTACCCACTCGCCATGGGAGTCAGGACCACGATGACGAAGTGTTTTTGCCATACGATAGGCAAGTGCTTTGTTTTCTTTTTCATCTTTTATAAGATTTCGTTTAAAGTCTATAAATCCGCATATTCCGCACATATACATTACCTCCTAAATATATACTTTGGTTTATTATATGTATTTGGCGGATATTTGGTGAAATTTTAGCCTAAAATCGCCTTTGCCTTTAAAATTGCAATAGCAGTTTTGGCATCATATATTTTATTATCCATTACCATTTGATAAAGCTCGTCAAGACTGTATTTCTTTACGTTTAAAAATTCTCCCTCGTCAAGATTTTGTCCGACAAATTCAAGGTCCTGTGCAAGATATATATTAAGTTTTTCTTCGCAGTAACCGGGTGTTGCGTAGTATTCACCAAGATGTATAAAGTTTTTGGCTTTATATCCTGTTTCTTCTACAAGTTCCCTTGAACCACATTCAAGCGGGTCCTCTCCGTATTCCATCTTTCCGGCGGGAATTTCAAGCATATCTGATTTTGCTGCAATTCTATATTGTGTTACCATGAACACATCTTTGTTTTCATCAACAGCTATTACTCCCACACCTCCGGGGTGAGCAATAAGTTCACGAAGTGCTGTTTTTCCATTTGGAAGCTGTACCGTATCTTTACGTACATTTATTATTTTGCCGTTATAAATTGGTTCACTGCTAATTGTTTTTTCTTCAAAATTCATTTTATCTATCACCTTTCATAAATCGTTCTATTGCAGGCTTTACATTTAATATTTTTTTCAAGTTTTCAAATTCTTCCTTCGACTTTTCGTTTATCTTTCCTGTATATACAGCCCTTATCATAATATTTTTCGGTGTTTCAAGGGGAGATATATATTCTATCATACTTACCTTGTATCCAACGCTTTCAAGATATGTAGTTCTAAGTCCGTCTGTTAAAGTATCTGCAAGACGTGCTTTTAATATTCCGTGGCGTGTGATTGCTTCAAATGGTTTATATGAATACTGTTTTAATATATCCTTATGACAACACGGTACTGAAACGATTGCACGGGATTTTGAGCGAATACCAAGTGCTAATGCCATATCCGTTGCCGTATCGCAGGCATGAAGTGAAATTACTATATCAGGTCTAACTGACGGTGTGTACTCTGTAAGATCTGCTTTTATAAATTCCATATTATTATAGTTTAAATTCTTTGCAATTTTTCTCGATGCGTTAATGACAGTTTCTGAATAATCAACACCTATAAACCGACACTTCTTTTTAAGTATCTCCCTAAGGTAAAAATTCATAACAAAGGACAGGTAACTTTTACCGCAGGCAGCATCAAGTATCACATACTCATCTCTGTCACCGATTTCTTTTAAAACTCCCTGCATAAGTTCTACAAAGTAATCTATTTGATTATACTTTCTTATTTTGTCATTTTTTATTTTTCCGTTTTTTGCAAGTATACCTATTTCTGTTAAAAGCTCCTTTGCAAGGGAAGGATTTACAACATACTCACGTCCCGTCTGTACAACACTTGTTTTATCTACTTCATTTAGAGTGTCCTCGTGACGCATGCCGACCTTTTTATCGTTTGCATCAATAACAATCCTTGCACCGCGTTCATTGTAAATTATCTGGGCTTCGTCGTATTTTAGCATTTCTTCAGCTATTTTATCCCATATATTGTCTTTTGTATATTCTGCCTTTACCGCTTGATAATCTAATGTAATTTCATTGCTATAAAGAATTTTTGCGGGGAAAATTTTTGTACCTGATTTGAAGTTAATTGTAATATCTGTGAAGAAATCTTTGTTTTCCTCCATTCTTGAAAGAAGTCCTGAGAAAAACAGTGATGTCTTTGAAACTGTTTTTTTGTTCATATATTTCTCCTTAATTCATGCTCTATCCATGATATTATTAAGTTTACTATTTTTTGCTGCTGTATTTTTGTAAGTTCTATATTTTTTGGTACTTTATACCACTTATTAAGACAACCTCTGCAGCAGCATGCCGTTGCATGCTGTGCTACAAAAACGGGATGACCATGGGTTGGTGTTTGTTTACCGTCGTTTGGTATTGATGCGGGCGATAGACGTGTTCTTACAAAATCCTCTGCATGACGGCGTATAACATCAATTCCTTTTTGATTTATGTAATCAATATCCCTTTTCTTTAAATGAAAACTACTTCTGAATTTTGATTTTTCAAGTTTTAAGAGTGCTTCATTAATTGTCTGCATTACAGTCTTTCACATCTTCCGTAAATAGATGTTACGTTTGCTATTTTTTCGGCAAGTTTTTTCGTTGCGTCACGTTTACCCATTCGCCACTGCCAGTTACCACCAAGAGTAGACGGAATATTCATTCTTGCTTCGCTGCCGAGATTTAAATAATCCTGCATTTGTATTATTGCAGTGTCACTTACACTTGCAAGGGCTGTGATTATAAGCTTATCGTGTATTTGTTTTTTCTCTGTTACATCAAGGTATTTTTTGCAAAAATCAATAGTATCTTCATCAAGCTCCTCAATCCAGCCGTTTATTGTGTCATTATCGTGTGTACCTACATATACAACGCTGTTTTTAGTGTATGTATGGGGTAAGTAATTACTTTCTTCTCTTGGATCAAAGGCAAATTCAAGCACTTTCATACCTGGGAAACCTGAGTCGGAAAGAAGTTTATGCACATCTTCAGTAAGAAAACCTAAATCCTCAGCTATAATAGGAAGATCGCCAAGCTTTTCTTTAACAGTGTTAAATAAAGCAATACCCGGACCTTTTTTCCATTCGCCATTTTCAGCTGTTTCGTCTCCGTAGGGAATAGAGTAGTAACCTTCAAAACCTCTGAAATGGTCTATTCTTACTATATCATAAAGCGTTGTGGCTGATTTTATTCTGTCTATCCACCAACTATATTCAAGTTCTTTATGTCTATCCCAATTATAAAGAGGGTTTCCCCAAAGCTGACCGGTAGGGGAAAAGGCATCAGGAGGACATCCTGCAACTGCGGTCGGCATTAAATCATCGTCAAGCTCGAAAAGGTCGTTATAAACCCATACGTCTGCACTGTCTAAAGCAACATAAATAGGTATATCACCGATTATTGAAATGCCGTTATCATTTGCGTACTTTTTAAGTTTATGCCATTGTTCAAAAAATTCAAACTGCAAATATTCCCAAAACATTACATCATCTTCGTGTGATGATTTAAATTCCCAAAGTGACGACGGATTACGTTTCCTTAATCCATCTTCCCATTCAAGCCATGCTTTTCCGCCGTTTTCGTCTTTTATACTCATGAAAAGGGCATAATTTGAAACCCATTTTTCGTTATCCGATAAAAATTTATTAAATGCGTCAGGAATATCTTTTTTAAAGTTATTAAATGCCTTTCTAAGTACCTTAAACCTATTCTTATAAATAAGTTCGTAATCTACGGCTTTTTTGTCTTTGCCCCAGTTTAAATTACAGTAATCATTTTTTTTCAAAAGTCTCTTTTCTGTCAAAATATCAAGGTCAATAAAGTATGGATTACCTGCATTTGTAGAAAAAGACTGGTACGGTGAATCGCCATAACTTGTGGGACCTACCGGTAAAATCTGCCACATACGCTGATGGGCATTTTTTAAAAAATCTACAAATTTATATGCTTCTATACCCATCGTACCGATACCGTAATCCGATGGTAATGATGAAATGTGCATTAAAATTCCGCTTGTTCTCATATTTACCCTCCTAAATTAATCTGCTGTAAGCTGCAGGATAACCTGCGGTTTTTCAGCTATATAATCTGCTCCTGCCTGTACAAGTTCATCACGTGTTCTAAATCCCCAAAGTACACCGACAGATGTCATTTTTGCATTTTTCGCAGTAAATATATCTACATTTGTATCACCTAAAAACAAACATTCATCAGTTCTAACACCAAGTTTTTCGGCTATTTTAAGTGGAGTGTATGGATTGGGTTTTGTCGGCATACCGTCTATAACTCCGCTTACAGCGTCAAAATAATTTTCGCCGAAAATTGTGTCAGTAACAAAGTGTACAACATTATCGGGTTTATTTGAACACACTGCAATTTTTATATTCTTATTTTTTAATTCTGAAAGAAGTTCTTTTATTCCGTCATAAGCATCTGTATCATACAAATAATCTTTTTCGTAATTTTCGTCGTACACTTTCCGTACTTTTTCAAACATTTCTTCATTGTCATTATCATATACATTAAGTATGCGGTGAATAAGTTTATCACGTCCGTCACCTACATATATTTTGTAGTCCTCCGTCGGTATGGGAGGCATACCGAAAGCACCTAATGCAAGATTCCCAAAGTGGGCAATAGCTCTTATTGTATCTGTAAGTGTACCGTCAAGGTCGAATATACACGCTTTTATATTACTCATAATTATCACTCCTAATGTATTAATTATATAACCTATGGAGTATTATGTCAATGTGAATAGATTATGAATTTTTTGTGTTTTGCTTGATTTTGTGGTGGTGTTATGTTAGTATATGTTTGATGGTTTAATAAGAATTAGTTTGATTTAAAAGGAGTTTTTAATATGAAAAAGAAATTACTTATGTTATCTATAATTGCAGCAGTTGCTATTTCTGCAGCGGGCTGCGGACAGCAATCAAACAATGAAAGTGAAGCTACTAAAAAGCCGGAACAAGCAGATGCGTCAGGGGCTTATGAAAACGGCGGGAATGCTGACGGTATTGAAAACGGTTCATCAGCTGGCGGCAGCACAGATGAGAATTATTCAGAAAAGGTTAATATGGACGCAGTTGCAGGTACTGAGGCAAAGGAACAGGACGACAAGAATCACGAGGCTGAGTTTGGTGACTACAAAGTATCAATAGAAGATGCAAAGGTTATCGACTATGAAGGCGGAAGTGTTGCAGTTGTATCATTCGATTATGAAAATAACAGCAGTGAAGCAATGCCTTTTACAGGTGCAATAGTTGTTGAGGCTTATGATGCAAACGGAAACAGACTTCCTCAGGCAGTAGTATCAGGTGTAGAAGGTGTAGAACTTCTTGCTATGTCAGAAAACGTACAGCCGGGTGAAGACATAACAATTCAAAAGGCATTCAAGTTATCTGACCCATCACAGCAGTTTGTTATTGATGTAACAGCATTTGATACAAATATTTCTGATTTGAGATTATCAAAAACTTTCAACTAAATAAAAAATGCCGGCTTTTTAGCCGGCTTTTTTTATTTACCAAGTGCGTTATCAATATCTGCAATAATATCGTCAACATTTTCAATACCAACACTAAGACGTACAAGGTCTGCACTTATACCACATTCTACAAGCTGTTCGTCAGTCATTTGACGATGTGTTGTACTTGCAGGGTGAAGTGCACATGTTCTTGCGTCTGCAACGTGTGTTACGATAGCGGCAAGTTTTAGTGAATCAAGGAATTTTGTTGCAGCTTCACGTCCGCCTTTTACGCCGAAAGAAACAACTCCGCTTGCACCGTTAGGAAGATATTTATCAACAAGCGGTTTATACTTGCTTGTTTCAAGTCCCGGGTAATTAACCCATGCAACTCTATCATCATTTTCAAGAAATTCCGCTATCTTCTTTGCGTTTTCGCTGTGACGTGGCATACGAAGATGAAGTGTTTCAAGTCCTAAGTTAAGTAAAAATGCGTTTTGCGGTGAAGGTGTTGAACCTAAATCACGCATAAGCTGTACTCTTGCCTTTGCAATAAATGCAGCATTTCCGAAATGCTCAGAATAAACAATACCGTGATAAGACTCGTCAGGAGTTGTAAATTCAGGGAATTTACCTGACGCAGCCCAATCAAAATTACCGCTGTCTATAACAACACCGCCAAGTGATACAGCGTGACCGTCCATATATTTTGAAGTTGAGTGAGTTATTATATCGACGCCAAACTTGAACGGATTACATAGTACAGGAGTTGCAAAGGTATTGTCAACTATAAGAGGAACTTTATGGTCATGTGCAATTTTTGCAAATTTTTCTATGTCAAGTACCGTAAGAGCAGGATTAGCTATTGTTTCGCCGAAAAGTGCCTTTGTATTATCCTTAAATGCCTTTGAGATTGTTTCGTAATCATCGTCGGGATTTACAAATGTTACGTCTATTCCGAATCTTCTAAGTGTTACATCAAAAAGATTAAAAGTACCGCCGTACACTGATGATGAGCATACTATGTGGTCGCCTGCACCGGCTATTGTCATAACTGCAAACATAGTAGCAGCTTGTCCTGATGAAGTCATCATTGCACCTACGCCGCCTTCAAGTGAGGCAATTTTTTCTTCTACACATCCAACTGTCGGATTTGCAAGTCTTGTGTAAAAATAACCATTTTCTTCAAGGTCAAAAAGCTTGCCCATAAATTCTGAAGAATCATACTTAAATGTTGTACTTTGATAAATCGGCAAAACTCTCGGTTCACCGTTTTTCGGCTTATAGCCCTCCTGAATACATTTTGTTTCTATTTTCAAATTAAATCACACCCTTCATTAAATATATTTATATAATACCATAGTATCTACTATTTTTCAATGAATATTTAAAAGAAAAGTATACAAAAATAATATATATTAAATCAGATACACATGTTATATTAAACTTATTTTAAATTTATATAGATGTTTTAGTTTTTGTAATGTTTAAGTGTAAACAATATGCCTAAAGCCATTTGTTGTTTTTCTGCGTCTAATTCTTTAAATATGTCTAATAATTCAATTTCTTTTGAAGTTAAGCCATCTTTTGAAAATTTCTCGGCAGGTACTCGTATATCTGTATTTTCGATTATATAATCGACAGAAACTCCAAAAATATTTGACATTTGAATTAAAGTATCAACACTGGGTTGATGGGTTCCATTTTCGTAGGCACTTATCATTTTTTGAGATACATTGAGTTTTAAACCTAAGCCTACTTGATTTAAGTGTTTTTCTTTTCTTAATTCTGCAATTCTTTTCATAAATACAACCACCTTTTAATACTTTATATGAATAATTATATTCGTTTTACTTGACATTATATGTAATTAATGGTATAATATTATGCGTAAAACGAATAAAAGGAGGTAGTTTTTATGAAACTATTAAAACAAATTTTATGCAGTGTATTATCCACAATATTGATGATGACAGCGACAGCAAATATAGCCATGGCAAATGATGATATTAAGGTAGTTCTTGATGGGGAAGAATTATCGTTTGATGTGCCACCACAAATCATTAATGACAGGACAATGGTACCTTTAAGAGCGATATTTGAAGCACTTGGAGCAAGCGTTGACTGGGATCAGGATACACAAACAGTTACATCAACAAAGAATGATGTAACAATTAAACTTACTATTGACAGCAGTATAATGTATGTAAATGATAGTATTGTTACACTTGATAGCCCAGCTTGTATTGTAGACGAAAGAACACTAGTTCCTGTAAGAGCAATTTCTGAGGCTTACAACACAACAGTTGACTGGAATGGGGATAACAAAACAGTTACTATTTCATCTGATAATAGTAGTAGTTTTCCATCAACAACTGAAACGCCAAAAGAAATACAATCGTCGCAAACAGAAAATGGTTCTATTGAATTGAATCGTGAATATGGTCCAATGGTGGTAAAACGTAATTATTCAACAGGAGAATACTGGATGACAAATAAGATTTCTTCGCTTGTTTTTACAAAATGTGAAAAAACATCTATTGGCGATTATCAAGTTTCTTGTAGTATGCAAGGTGTTGTGGATGGTGATATGGCAGATGTAAAAGTATATTTTTATGATTCAAATAACAGGGTGCTTGACGAAGTATGGTTTTTCCATGATGTTGCTCCAAATGTTGAATATAATGTTTTAATTGAAAAATTTGTTGATGAATATGTTATTGACAATGCTGTAAGAATTGAATTTTATTCGTATACTGGAGAAAAAGCGGTGATGGAAAATCAAACTGTTGTCAATGATAATGGCAATAGCGTGAATAATGCAGATGACAAAGATAATGTAACTAATAACGACTCATTGTCAGGATATGATAAATTGAAAAATGAGCTTATCAATAAAGGAACATATAGGAATGGCTCTTATTCTGCAATATCTACTTATAAATCATTAACATACTTTTTTAATTACAATCCTCAAAAAGAGGAACTAGGTATTATGTTTGAGAGTGTTGCATCGAGTGGTGGTACATATACTGTATTATGCACACCTAAAAAGGATGAGAATACAGGTGCTTTTTTCGTAGTTGAATTTTCAAGTGGAGATGAGTATTCATGGCTGGGTGAATTTGCAGATTCAAAACTAATAAAGATTAGTAGTTCGAATTCTTATTTTGATGATATAGCACAAAAATATGTTAAATTAGCGGTATCTGGAATAGAGACGGCATTGATAGAGTTAGGCTTTGATGTAAGTATAGATGAATTAGGTATGTCAGTAGATTAAACTAAAATGGCGGCGGATATGCCGCCTTTTTTATTGTAAAAAAATAGGGCACATCAATGATGTGTCCTATTTTGATGTTTTTATTCCGTATAAATTAGAACTTACCTGCCTTTGCAGCTTCTTCAATAGCAACTGCAACTGCAACTGTCATACCAACCATTGGGTTGTTACCTGCACCGATAAGTCCCATCATTTCAACGTGAGCCGGAACTGATGATGAACCTGCGAACTGAGCGTCTGAGTGCATACGTCCCATTGTATCAGTCATACCGTATGAAGCAGGACCTGCAGCCATGTTATCCGGGTGAAGAGTTCTACCTGTACCGCCGCCTGATGCAACTGAGAAGTATTTCTTACCCTGTTCGATACATTCTTTCTTATATGTACCTGCAACTGGGTGTTGGAATCTTGTTGGGTTAGTTGAGTTACCTGTGATAGATACGTCAACGCCCTCAAGGTGCATGATTGCAACGCCTTCACGAACGTCGTCTGCACCGTAGCAGCGAACCTTTGCTCTTTCGCCCTTTGAGTAAGCTGTTTCTTTAACGATTTCTACTTTACCTGTGTAGTAGTCAAACTTTGTCTGAACATAAGTAAAGCCATTGATTCTTGAAATAATCTGTGCAGCGTCTTTACCAAGACCGTTAAGGATAACTCTTAAATCTTCCTTACGAGCCTTGTTTGCACTTCTTGCAAGACCGATGGCACCTTCAGCAGCTGCGAATGATTCGTGACCAGCAAGGAATGCGAAACACTTTGTTTCGTCACGAAGCAGCATTGCACCAAGGTTACCGTGACCTATACCAACTTTTCTATCGTCTGCAACTGAACCCGGAATACAGAATGACTGAAGACCAAGACCGATTTTTTCAGCAGCTTCAGCAGCTGTCTTAACACCGTCTTTGATTGCTATTGCAGCACCTACTGTATATGCCCAGCCTGCATTTTCAAAACAGATTGGCTGAATTTCTTTTGCGATTCCGTAAGCGTCAACGCCTGCGTTATCACAAATCTGCTTTGCTTCTTCTATTGATGAAATACCATGCTTATTAAGCTCGGCATTGATTTGATCTATTCTTCTTTCATAACTTTCAAATAAAGCCATTATATGTTACCTCCCTTGGATTATTCGTGTCTTGGGTCTAAAAGCTTTGCGGCGTCGTCAACTCTGCCGTACTGTCCGCTTGCTTTTGCAAGAGCTTCGTTTGCGTCCATACCATTTGCAATCATTTCCATCATCTTGCCAAGGTGTACAAACTTATAACCGATGATTTCGTTATTGTCATCAACTGCTATCTTTGTTATGTATCCTTCTGCAAGCTCAAGGTAACGAGGTCCTTTTTCAAGTGTTGCATATGTTGTACCAACCTGGCTTCTTAGTCCCTTACCAAGATCCTCAAGACCTGCACCGATTGGAAGACCGTCCTCTGAGAACGCTGTCTGTGTACGTCCATATACAATCTGAAGGAAAAGTTCTCTCATTGCTGTGTTGATAGCGTCACAGACAAGGTCTGTATTAAGAGCTTCAAGAATTGTCTTGCCTACAAGTATTTCTGATGCCATAGCTGCTGAGTGAGTCATACCTGAACATCCTACTGTTTCAACAAGTGCTTCCTGAATTATACCTTCCTTAACATTTAGTGTTAGCTTACATGTACCCTGTTGAGGTGCACACCAACCAACACCGTGTGTAAGACCGGAAATGTCCTTAATTTCTTTTGCCTGTGTCCATTTTCCTTCCTGAGGGATTGGAGCAGGACCATGATATGCACCCTTTGTTAAAGGACACATATGTTCTACTTCGCTTGAATATTTCATACTATTACTCCTTTCATCATCTGCGGGATTCCGCTCGTTACTTTAATTATATCATATTAATAAAAATGTCGCAATAATAAATTGTACAAAAATATCGCATATTGTCATTTCCTTTTTTGTATTAAAACCTATATCCTTATCCCGTATTTCTCAAAAATTGTAACTATTTCCTCTATCATCTCCCTGTCTGTAAGCTCATCGTTTCTATGCAGTACAGCTTTTATACAGTTAATTATATCAAATGCTTTCTCGCTTACTTCTTCACTGCATTTTATATTATCAAGTATTTTACTTTCTTCTAATAAGTTTGTGATGTCTAAAGCAATTTTACGGCACATCATTTCTTTTAAACTATTCATAATTTTTTTCTCCTTTTAAAATTTTGTGTACTTAAAATAAGTATATTATAACATTTTTCATTGTTTTTTTTGATAAAATATACTTAAATTGTACTTAATAATATAAACAGGAGAGTTATAATGGATTTGAAAAAACATCTCGGAATAAGAATTAGTGATGATATACATTACAAATTAACATACATATCTGAATACGAAGGACGTTCAATGAACGGTCAGGTTCTTTATCTTATAAACCAGTGTATTAGAAATTTTGAAAAGGAAAACGGTGAAATTGAATATTCTCATAAGCAATAATTATGTTGACACCTGTCTGTTTTTGGTATATAATGAACGTACGAAAAAAGGGGAGCTATATTGCTGAGAGGAAACGTTTGTTTCGACCCATGGACTGCATACGGGTAATGCCGCAGCGGGAAATGTACGGACTTTGTACGCTCTCTTTTTGGAGAGCGTTATTTTTTTGGAGGTATTAAAATGGAATACACGACTCAAATGGACGCCGCTAAAAAGGGGATTATAACACCTGAAATGAAAATTGTAGCGGAAAAAGAAAATATTGATGTTAATTTACTTATGGAGAGAGTGGCAAAGGGTACTGTTGCCATTCCTGCAAACAAAAACCACAAAGCTATAAGCCCTGAGGCAGTGGGTGAGGGTATGAAAACTAAGATTAATGTAAATCTTGGTATATCAAAGGACTGCACCGATTACAGCGTTGAATGGGAAAAGGTTAAAATGGCTGTCGATATGAAAGCAGAGGCTATTATGGACCTTAGCTGTTACGGTAAAACTCACGATTTCAGACAAAAACTTATTGACGAGTGCCCTGCTATGATTGGTACTGTTCCTATGTACGACGCAGTAGGTTATCTTGACAAAGAACTTTGTGACATCACGGCAGACGAATTTTTAGAGGTTATTGAGGCACACGCTAAAGAGGGTGTTGACTTTATGACAATTCATGCAGGTATTAACCGCAGAACTGCCGAAATATTTAAGGAGTCAGGCCGTCTTACAAATATTGTTTCAAGAGGCGGTTCGTTAATATTTGCGTGGATGGAAATGACAGGCAACGAAAATCCTTTCTATGAATATTACGACAAGGTACTTGATATTCTTGCAAAATACGACGTTACAATAAGTCTTGGCGACGCTTGCCGTCCGGGTTCAACTCACGACTCAACAGACGCCGCTCAAATTACAGAGCTTATTGAACTTGGTATTTTAACAAAACGTGCTTGGGAAAAGAATGTACAGGTAATGATTGAAGGTCCAGGTCACATGACAATAGACGAAATTGCCGCTAACATGAAGCTTGAAAAACGTCTTTGCCACAATGCACCTTTCTATGTGTTAGGTCCGATTGTTACAGATATTGCTCCGGGCTATGACCACATTACTTCTGCAATAGGAGGTGCAATAGCTGCCGCAAACGGTGCAGATTTCCTATGCTACGTAACTCCTGCCGAACACCTCAGATTGCCAAACGCTGACGACGTTAAAGAGGGTATTGTAGCCGCTAAAATTGCCGCTCATGCAGGCGATATGGCTAAAGGTTTACCTGGTGCAAGGGAAATTGACGACAAGATGAGTGACGCAAGAAGACGAGTTTGCTGGGAAGAAATGTTCGAATATGCACTTGAACCTGAAAAACCTCAGCGTTACTACAACGAACTTCCGCCGGAAGAAAAACATACTTGCAGTATGTGTGGTAAAATGTGTGCGGTAAGAACTATGAACAAAGTCCTTTCAGGCGAAAAAGTAGATGTAAAATAACACCAAAAGCAGACGGGTTTTATGCCTGTCTGCATTTTTGTAAGGAGAATTTATTATGGCTAAGTCAAGTATGCAGAAACTTAAAATTCTTTATATTCTGCAAATGCTTATGGATAATACCGATGAAGACCACGCTATTTCTACAAGTGAAATCATAACTAACCTCGAAAGAAACGGTATTACGGCAGAAAGAAAAAGTATTTACGATGATATAGAAAATTTAAAGCATTTCGGTGTTGATATTTTAAGCAGAAAAGGTAAAAATTCCGGTTACTACATAGCCTCAAGGGATTTTGAAGTGGCAGAATTAAAACTCCTTGTCGATGCAGTGCAGTCATCAAAGTTTATAACCGAAAAAAAATCAAACGAACTTATTAAAAAAATCGGCAGTTTGGCAGGTCGTTTCGGAAGCAGTAAGCTTCAAAGACAAGTTGTTGTGTCAAACAGAATCAAAACTATGAATGAAAGCATATACTACAATGTGGATAAAATTCACGATGCACTTTCAAATAACGTCAAAATACGATTTAAATACTGTGAATGGACTGTTGATAAAAAACTTGTTCCTAAAAATAAAGAGTATTGCGTAAGCCCTAAATTCTTAACATGGGACGATGAAAATTACTATTTGATTGCCGTTGAAGATGATACTGCACAGATTCGTCATTACAGAGTAGATAAAATGTTAAATATAGTCGTTACTGATGAAAAAAGAAATGACAGCGGTAGTATTGATATAGCACAGTATTCTAAAAAGACCTTCGGTATGTTCGCAGGTGATGAGGAAGAGTTAGTAATTCGTTTTGATAATTCAATGATAGGTGTTGTAATAGACAGATTCGGTAAAGATATTGTTATAAAAAAATCAGGTAATGATACGTTTACAGCCAATCTAAAGGTTAACATAAGTCCGCAGTTTTACGGCTGGCTTGCAGGTTTAGGTGGCTTGGCTAAAATTGTAGAACCTGCTTCGGCTATGTATAATTATAAGAATTTTATTGAAAATATATTAACAAATTATGAACAAAAGTAGACTTTTTACGTGTTTTTATGCAGAATTTTCCATAAAAATTTTCGGTGACGCTCTTTTAAAATTGTTCAAAAAATCGTTTTACATAAAATTCGGTTGACAAATAATTGTACTGTGATATAATTGTGGAGACTTGAAAATTGATTATTTGCTGGCTATGTATAAAATTTTCGTTATGAGCAATAATCAATACAGATAGGAGGTTAAAGCCATGGAAAAGTTTTCTTATAAGATTCAGGAAGAGCACGGTATTCATGCAAGATGTGCAGGTAAATTGGTAGATACTGCACAGGGATTTAATTCTAATATAACTATTGAGCATAATACAAGAGTTGAAAACTTAAAAAGACTTTTTGCTGTGTCCTGTATGGGTGTTAAAAAAGGCGACGTTGTAACGGTCAAATTTGACGGAGAAGACGAGGCTGAAGCATCACAGGTCATTGAAAGCTATTTTAAAGAGAATCTTTAATTTTTTACAAAGGGCGGCTTAAAGCCGCCTTTTTGTTTAAAAAAACAGGGCTTATTTTAGCCCTGTAATTCTTTTAGTTTGTTTCGTAAAAGCGTTTCAGCATATTTAATATCAGTTAAATTTAATACAGTTTGTTCCATCGGACACATTCCGTCGCCTTTTCTGTTCACAATATAAGGCACACTTTTACCGTATTCACATGATATTCCGTTTTTATTAAAGACATCAAGTGCATGCTCACTTATAACGTCTGTATACACGTTTTTAACTCCGTTAGCTGCCATAAGCATTGCAGCCGCTTTTCCTATAACTTTATCAGCTATATCTGATCCCAGCATTAATTCTCTGTTTTCATCTATAATATCTAAAATAGGTGAAATACCACGTTTTACTGATGTATATATATCGCTGTCTTTAATTAGTACAATAGACAGTTTTTTATCATGCAGCAGTGTTTTTGCACGCTCTAAGGTGTTTGTCAAGATAACCGCTCCTTTCAAGTGCATATATTACAGGCGGAATCAGTGCAAGTTGTATCACAATTCCCGGAAGTCCTGTTACAGTGGCAGTGACAGCTGCAATCGGTCCGCCGCTTTGTATTCCCATTAGGTACACTGCAACAAACAATGAAAGTGCATATAAAGCTCGTCCTGCTATCATTGATACTAAAAGTGAAATATATGTACCAAATTTTACTTGTCTAAAATATTTGTACATTATTCCGCTTACAAATCCATATCCTGCAAGCTCTACCATCATAAACGGTAGTCTTGAAAAATCCGGCATTCCTGTTAAAAAAGAACTGATTACAGGGGAAATAACTCCGATTACCAATCCGAATACAGGTCCTAATGCAAAACCTCCTAAAAGCACCGGTATGTGCATCGGTAAAAATATTTGACCTGATTGCGGCAGACCTGTAAGGTGAAATGCCGACGGCAGTATTAGTGCAAGGGCAATTAAAAGTCCGCCTACTGTTATTTTTTTTGCAGTTATTTTCATATACGTTTTCTCCTTTTTATTTTATACTGAAATTATATCACATTTTATTCCTTTAGTCAAAATTATATGATAACTTATTTCGACAAAAAAAATCCGCCCAATAGGCGGAATATATTTTTGTACAGTCAAAGATTAAAGCGTTTTAATATACGTCTTTGCAAATTCTTCCAAAAGCTCATCACGCTCTATCTTAACAATCAGACCTCTTGCTCCGTTATAGCTTGTTATGTAGGTCGGATCACCTGAAAGAATATAACCAACGATTTGACTTATAGGGTCATATCCCTTGATTTTCAGTGCTTCATATACTTTGGCAACTATTTCTCTTACCTCTTGTTCCTTATCGAACTCCAGGTTGATTTTCATTGTTTCGTTAAATTCCATGATATTCACCCTTTCTCTGCATAACAACCTCTATGTATAGAATAGTACAAAAACGGTTAAAATGCAAGTCTTTTAGTTAAAAATTTATAATTAATTAATTATTTTTCCTTATTTAAGATTAAACAGACCGTCTACGCTGTTTACAGGTCCTACTGCTGATATACAAAGTGTACTGCTGTCAAGAACTCTGTCAATCATATCAGATACTGAATCCATAGTTACATTGTCAATTTTTTTAAGGATTTCTTCCTGTGTGTATAGGGGTTTACCTATAAGCAGTGCACGTCCTGCTCCCTGCATTCTTGCATTTGTACTTTCACTTGACAAAATGTAACTTCCTTTTAGCTGTTCTTTGGCTCTGTTAAGTTCTTCATTTGTAAGTTTATCTTTTTTTATTCTATTTACTTCGTCGGAAATCAGAGATGCAACTACTGGGAGATTTTCCACGCTCATACCTGCTGATATGTCAAAGACTCCCGTGTTTATGTATGCACTGTGACCGGCAGATATTGAATACACAAGTCCACGCTGTTCACGTATATTCTGAAACAGTCTTGATGACATACCACAGCCAAACACGTTATTAAATACAAGCAGTGAATACACATCATCATCCATTACATCAATGCCTTTAAAAGAGGCAACAAGTTGTACCTGTTCAATGTCTTTACTGCGTATTATATTGTTTCCGCTTAAATACGGTGTATCTTCAAGTGTTGGTTTATTATTGCTAATATTACGTACACCAAAGTACATATCAAGCAACTCAAAAAATTTTTCGTCGAAATTTCCCGATACTGATATTATAGTATTAACACCAGTGTAATGTTTATTCATGTAATTACGCATTAAATCAGGTGTTATTCCGTCAAGACTTTCGTATGTACCGAGTATTGTCCTGCCCATTGGTGTATCTCCCCATACGGCTCGTGATGCTAAATCATACACTAAGTCCTCCGGACTATCCTCATACATATTGATTTCCTCTTTTATAACCTGCCTTTCAAGAAGTATGTCTTCTTCTGACAGTTTTGAGGAAAATATCATATCTGAAAGTATATCAAGTGCTGTTTCGATATGGGAATTAATGGTTTTTGCGTAAAAGCATGTATATTCACGTGTTGTAAAGGCGTCAAGCTGTCCCCCTATTGAATCAAATTCAAGAGCTATTTGCTCAGCTGTACGGTTTTCTGTGCCTTTAAAAAGCATGTGTTCAAGAAAATGAGAAATGCCGTTTTCTTCCTTACTTTCATATCTTGAACCGCTTCCTATCCATACTCCCATTGCTATGGATTTTACATAGTCTATTTTCTCCGCTACAACTCTTATTCCATTTGATAGTGTTCTGTATTGATACAATATAATTGCTCCTTTGTATATACTATATAATTAGACGTAAAACTATTCTTATCAGTTCCGTTTTCGTTAAAATTTACGCTTTATTTCCTTTACTATTCCAAATACCCTTATACGAGTCATTTCTTCTTTTTCAAAACGTCTTGGAGGATACATTGGATTAATAGATTGAAGTTCTATAAAATCTTTTCCGTAAACAATTTTTTTTATTACGCCGTCTTCTTCGTCTATTGTCACAACAGCATATCTGCCGCTGTCAACAGCAGACTGACATCGTACTAAAACTAAGTCACCTTCCATAAAAACAGGGTACATACTGTCACCTATTACACGTAAAAAAGCGTATTGCTCACCATCTATAATCGTACTTTTTGTAACAGGCTCATAATCTACAATATTAGTTTCAGCAAAACAGCTAAGTCCCGCTGCGACTCTTCCGACTACCGGTATCATTACAAATTCTTCGTCTATCGGAATTATATTTGACGGTGTTTCGTCCCAACCCAGTAAAAATTCCGGCGTTGTATCAAGGCATTTTGCCAACTTTATAAGTGAATCTCTTTTTATGTTCTTTACAGTTCCCTTTTCATATTTTTGTATAGCAGCCTTTTGTACACCTATTTTTGCCCCTAATTCCTCCTGTGTCATATTGTGTTTCTTTCGTAGCATTTTAATTCTCTCACCGGTAGTCATAACAAAACCTCCTATGTATTTCTTACAAATATAGTATCATAACATGACATTTTTTGCAAGTGTTTTAACATAAAATATCTTATAAAGAATTTTTGTGTTGACAAAAGTATCTAAATATGATATAATAATGGTGTCTTAAAGAAATGCTGTGTTTAAGACATATTTTTTAACTATTAAAGTATCTTAATAAGATAAGGAGGGGTATTGTGATTTATTCAAATGATGACCCTATGGCAATTTATGCCATGGAAAGTGAACGTACAGGCGATTACGGTGACTATGATGACCAATATGAAATATGTCCCGTTTGCGGTGCGTGTAAACCGGAATTCTACTATATGGACGAGGACGAAGAGTGTATCGGATGCAGCGAATGCGTGTACAAAACAGAATTTTTGTTTTGATGTGAGGTGAGTTTGGTGGCGATTGCTAAAGAAGATGAAATTCTTGAATATCTCACATTTGTTATGCGACGTGAGGAAGAGGAAATCAAAATATCCGAATCCTTTAAGGCGGCAGAACTTTTGGGCAAATATTACGGCATGTTCGGTGATAAAAAATCGGGCGAGGTAGGCGATGTCATTATCGTTGACAATATCCCGAGAGACCATAGTGCAGAATCTTGATACGCTTATTGCACCATCTTTTTACGATGTTCATAATGCAATAGAAGATTACACTCACTTTTGGCTCTGCGGCGGAAGAGGGTCCACTAAATCAAGTTTTGTAAGTATTGAAATAATACTTGGTATCATGAAAAATCCAGATACTAATGCTGTTGTGCTGCGTAAAGTCGGAATGTATCTAAAGGATAGCGTTTTTTCACAGTTACAGTGGGCAGTTGAAAAACTCGGTGTGGCGGATAAGTGGGAGATAAAACCAAGTGTGCCGGAAATGATTTTTAAAAAGACCGGTCAGAAAATTTTATTTCGTGGTGCAGACAAGGTTCAAAAACTTAAATCTACTAAAGTCGCATACGGATATATCAGGTATATTTGGTACGAAGAACTTGATGAATTTAAAGGTATGGCTGAAATTCGTTCAATTAATCAGTCAATGATGCGTGGAGGTAAAAAATTTACTGTATTTTATTCATACAACCCACCGGCTAACAGACGTAATTGGGTAAACAGAGAGGTGCTTAAAGAAAGAGATGATATGTTAGTACATAAAAGTACATATCTTGACGTTCCGAAAGCTTGGCTTGGAGAACAATTTTTTTTGGAAGCGGAGTATCTAAAAAAGTTACACTACAATAGATATTGTCATGAGTATCTTGGAGAGGTTACCGGAACAGGCGGAGAAATTTTTTCTAATCTTGAAATAAGACCTATAAGCAGTGAAGAAAAAAAGACCTTTGATAATATTAAATGCGGTGTTGACTTTGGTTTTGCAGCTGATCCATTTGTTTATATTGTTTGTTATTACCACAATAACAGGTTGTTTATCTTCGATGAAATTTATGGTAAAGGTATGACAAACAGACGGTCAGCGGATAACATTTTGAAAAAAGGATATGGAAATAAAATGATTGTCTGCGACAGTGCAGAACCTAAAAGTATTCAAGATTTGAGAGAATTTGGTTTGCGTGTCAGAGGTGCAAGAAAAGGACCGGACAGCATTGAATACGGAATAAAATTTTTACAGGGACTTGAAAAAATTGTTATTGATAAAATTAAATGCCCTAATGCTGCCCGTGAATTTTCACAGTATGAACTTGAAAGAGATACAGATGGTGAATTTAAGTCCACGTATCCGGATAAAAACAATCATACCATCGACGCAGTAAGATATGCCCTTGAAGATGAAATTGAAGGGAGAAAGGCAAGAGTTATTAAAAGGAGTGAGCTTGATTTATGATTATTGATGAGGACATTTTAAAAGACGGGTTAAACGAAACTATTATTGCTAAATTGATTGAAAAGCATACGCTTGAATATGAACGTTTTGAAAAACTTTATAACTATTATGTAGGTAAACATGCAATATGTGAACGAAAAAGACATTCTAAAGGTGTGGCAAATAACAAGGTTGTATGCAATCATGCAAAGTATATCGTTGATATTGCAAAAAGTTATCTGGTTGGTAATCCTGTTTCATATACCTGTTCAGACGGTTATGATATTGAGGCAGTTAAAAACAGTTACTGCCAGCAGGATATGCCAAGTATTGATTCCGAACTGGAAAAGACCATGAGTATTTACGGCAGATCTTACGAGCTTGTATATGCAGACGGTAATGCCGAGCCAAAAAGCGTATGTCTGTCACCGATGAATACCTTTATTGTATATGGTTCAGGTGTTGGAGAAAATCCTCTGTATGGCATACATTACTACAAGAAACACAATATCGATGGTTCAGTTACCGGAGTATGCTGTATTGTATGTGACAGTCAAATGATTTACACCTATGAAAATGATGCGGACAGTTTTCTTCACATGAAATTAACTCAATCCCATAAACATTATTTTGGTAATATGCCTGTTATAGAATACCGTAACAACGAAGAACGTCAAGGTGATTTTGAACAGCTTATACCGCTTATTGATGCTTACAACATTTTAGAGTCTGACAGAGTAAATGACAAGGAACAGTTCGTTGATTCGTTTTTGTTTCTATCAGGTATTGATCTTGACAGCGAACAGGCAAGAAAACTCCGTGAGGAAAGAATCCTTATGGGTTATGAAGGTTCTGACGCAAGATATTTATCAAAGGTTATGTCTGAAAATGATGTAGAGGTACTAAAGGACAGCTTAAAATCAGATATACACAGATTTTCTATGATACCCGATTTATCAGATCAGACATTTGGTACAAATTTATCCGGTGTTGCTATTAAGTATAAGCTTATGGGCTTTGAACAGCATGTAAGAAACAAAGAACGTTATTTCACAAAGTCACTCAAAAAACGATTTGAACTATATAATAATTTTCTGTCACTTAAAGGTGCTATGGAGTATGTACCTTTACACCGTATAGACATAGTATTTACTCGAAATCTGCCGGTAAATGAACTTGAGGTTTCGCAGATGGTAAATAATCTTTCAGGTATTGCAACAAGCGAAACATTACTTTCACAGCTGTCCTTTGTCGGTGATCCTAAAGAGGAGGCACGTCTTGCTGCAAAGGAACGAATACTTAATGAAAAAATGAGAAATGTACAGGAATAAATTATTATATCTATTCATAATAATTTAGTTTATGTACGGAAAGGATTGATAAAATGTATCAGAATAAAGGGACACTAAAAGAAAAGCCTTTTATGTTTAAAAGGGGACATAAAAACTATGACGGCGAAGAAAAACAGATAAATGAAAATGATCAGCTTAAAACTATTATTTCACAATATGTATCAGAAGCTGTAAAAACTTTGAAAGAGGACTGGAAAAGAGAGTTTCAGTCGGTTATGGAGTCGGAAAGAGAGGAAACAGCTAAATATGCTTCAATGTCTAATGAAGAAAGAGCTATGGCCGTTATGGAGAGAAAACAGCGTGATTTTGAATCGGAAAGACAGCAATATGTGAGCGAAAGAGCTGAGTTTGAAGCTGCAAAGGAATTGGCAGCACAAAATCTGCCTGTAAATTTTGCAAGAATGGTTGCTGATGCTGATAAGGAAGTTATGGCAGAAAATATTAGATGTTTTAAAGCTGAATACATGAAGGCTATTGAAAATGGTTTATCTCAAAGACTAAAGGGTGTTTCACCTAAAATTTCAAGAGAAAGAGAAAGCAGCACAGATCCGTTTTTGAGAGGTCTGGGTATAAACTAAATTCAGAAAGGATGTATTAACTTATGGCAATTAATTACGCAAGCAAGTATGCACAAAAAATTGATGAGAAATTCTCAAGGGAGTCTATGACATCTCCTGCGGTAAATGATGATTATGATTTTGTAGGTGTAAAAACAGTAAATGTTTATTCAATCCCCACAGCTCAAATGAATGACTATACCGCCACAGGCAGCAGTCGTTACGGTACACCGGAAGAACTGCAAAATACTGTTCAGGAAATGACTATGTCACAGGATAGAAGTTTCACATTTACCATTGACAGAGGTAACTATAATGATACACAAATGTCAAATGCTGCCGGTGCGGCTCTTCAAAGACAAATTCGTGAGGTTGTAGTTCCGGAGATTGACAAGTACAGATTTAAGGTTATATGCGATAATGCACAAACTACCGTAACAGGTGAAGTTTCTAAGGAGACTGCATACGATGAGTTTTTGACCGGTACTTCAGAGCTTATTGAAAACAATGTACCGCTAAGCGGCTGCTGTGCATTCGTTTCAAGTAACTTTTACAAAAACATCAAAGAGGATTCAAGCTTTGTAAGAGGCGGAGATATGTCCCAGCAAATGCTTGTTAAAGGTCAAGTTGGATGTGTTGACGGTATTCCGATTATTGTAGTACCTTCATCATATTTCCCTGAAAATGTTGAATTTATTTTAACTAACAGTGCCGCTACCGTTTCACCGGTTAAGCTTTCAGAGTATAAGGTTCATGATAATCCTCCGGGTATAAACGGTTGGCTTGTTGAGGGCAGAGTTTACTACGATGCTTTTGTTCTTGACAACAAAAAGAATGCTATCTATGTCTTTAAAAATTCAGCGGCATAAGATATTTAGGAAAGGCAGTGTTTATTATGGGGGACACTAAAATTGAAATTCTGACAATGACTAAAATCTTACTTGAAATAGAAGATGATAAACAAGATGAAAAGCTTATGATTTTAATTGATGACGTTATAAATGCAGTTATGTCATATTGCCGTATAGATGTATTTCCCGCACAGCTTGTAAGTCTTATACCTGTAATTGTAACGGGTCTTTACAGAGGAAATTTAAAAGAAGGTGTAAAGGCAGTTACAGAGGGTGAAAGAAAAATTGAGTATTCAGATGATAATTACGATTATCTGAAAAAGTATGAGGAAAGATTAAAACCCTTTGTCAGCAGAAAAGTAAAACTGCCTTCTGATTTGGAGAGTGATACACCATGATAAATCCTTTTAAAAGGTTTTACGATACTGAAGTTGAAGTATATGAAAAAACAAAGGGCAGTTACAGTGAAAAGGGCGTTAAAACGCTTCTATCTGCTGTCACATGCGATTTGCAGCCTATGTCAGATGAAACGGAAAACAATCTTTTTGGGCTTTCGGACGGTAGAGCATACAAGCTTTACTGTGATAAAAATGATAGTATTACAGTAGGCAGGTATATAAAATTTGGCGGAATATTCTATATTGTAACGTCAGTTAAAATATGGAGTTTGGGCATGACGGCTGTTATCAGGAGATGTTTAGATGAAGATTGATGTAAAGTACGACGGCGGACTGGGAAGAGCTGCAATGAATATAGGCGGTAATATGACTAATGTTATTTCATCCGCAGCGGAAGCTATATGCGAAGATGCAAAAGGTATTTGTCCCGTCGACACGGGGACACTAAAAAACTCTATTACATACGAAAGCTTCGGAAACAGTGCTGAAATTTTTGCAAATACCGACTATGCTGCCTATGTGGAATTCGGTACGTCAAAAATGGCACCCAAGCCATATCTTGTGCCGTCGCTTATATGCGGCAGCGAAAAAATAGTACAAAGTATCTTAAACCTTGTGGCAGGGCAGGAGTGATTATATGATTGATATAAATAAAATGGCGGAAATGTCCTTATCACGTCTTGAATGTAATGTAGTATATCAGTATCCAGAGGAATTTGTTACTCTTCCTGTTGTAAGTTACTACAATGTTGCGGAAAAGGGTGGATTTTATGCGGATAACAGTGAGTGTATACAGGATGGTTATGTACAGATTGACGTGTGGTCAAAAAATCCAGCCGAATGCGGAGAATTATCTATTAAAATAAATGAAATTATGACAGAGGACGGCTGGACAAGAGAACTTTCAATGGATATTCCAAGAAAGGACGAAAACATTTATCACAGAACAATGAGATTTCAAAAGTATTTTCAGCTATAATAAATGAAACTTAAACACAGCATAGGACAATTAATAAACGGAGGGAAAAACTATGATTAATAAACCTTTACCTACAATAGGTGTAGATAAATATACCTTTTTTCAGGTTATGTCAGACGCTATGGAAGGCACTGAATACGGTGAATCATACAGCCTTAAAGGTACTGTTGAAATAGCACCGACAGATGCCGGAGGAAGTGATATATTTGATGCGGATAATGGTGCTTATGAAACATCAAGTTACATTGAAAAAATAGGTCATGAAATCACAAATGCAGATATTCCGCCGGAAGTTGATGCAATGTGGCGTGGACTTGAGCGAAAAAACGGACTTGTAGAAGTGGGTAATGATACAAAAACAGTGTATTTTGGCGTTGCATGGCGAATATTAAAGTCTGACGGTACACATAGATACGTTAGATATTACAAGGGTTCATACAGTTTTGCGTCAAATGTGGGCGGTAAGACAAAACCGTCAAGCGGCAACATAGATAAGCAGACTGCAAAGGCTACTTACACAGCCGTACAGCGTGACTTTGATAACAATTACTATGCGTATTTTGATGAAAGTGACTTGCCGGAAGCAATAACAAAAGATGAATTTGAACAGAAATGGTTCTCTGATATGAACTATTATCCGGCAGCTGAATAAAACAAAGGGCGGAGGGGAATAACCCCTCTGCCCTTAATATAAAGGAGGAAATACAATGCAGCATACACTTACATTTACAAAAGATAAAATTAAATATGTTTCAAAACCATTTGATTTTGAAGCTATGTGTATTATAAATGATGCACATAACGATGAAAAGAAAAACGGCCCTTTAAATATTTGCAGAGATGCACTTGATTATCTTTTTGAAGGTACTGAGGCAACTCAGGATATTATTGACAGTATTGACATTAGTGTACGCTCTAAAATGTGTATTAAATTATGGAGCTTTTATGTAGAGGCATTGTCTTCAAAAAACGAGTAAGGTCAGGCGGCAAAGGTATGCTTAGGGATATTTATCCTATTTTTTTGCAGTATCATCATCTGCTGCCTGACCAGGTGGGCAGACAAAATCCTATTGTACTGTTTAGATTGCTTGACAGTATGGGCGGTGAACAAACAGAATACACAAATGAACATTTAAAGATGTTTTATGGAGAGGAGGTATAGATATGGCACAGGCGGCAAGTTTATCAGTAAGTATAACAGGTGATGCGTCAGGTCTTATAAATTCACTTAATGCGGCAGATGCGGCTTTAAGTGGGTTATCGGAAAAAGCAAATGGTGTAATCAGTCAATTTGATGGAAAAAATGCTAAAATTACGATAACGGCTGTTGACAACACAGCTGCAGGAGTGAGTGCGGCTAAGGCTAACATAAACAGTTTGCATGACAAAGTAGTTACTGTTTCTGTGAGATATAATGTTTCAAACATACCTAAAATGGCAGGCGGTACAAAAAACGCACCGGAGGGATTAGCAGTTATTAATGACGAAAAGGGTGTTTCTGATCCGAGAGAATTGGTTGAACATAATGGAAGACTTATAATGTATGAAGGTCGTGACGTTATAGTGCCGTTGTCAAAGGGTGATAAGGTATATACGGCTTCTGAAACAAAGGCGATAATGTCCGGTTTAGGACTTCCTCATTACGCATCTGGATGGAATAATGAATATTTTGAAACTGAAAAAGCGGAATTAAATCATTATAAAAAAACACATAATATGTCACCGGCGGAAGAACTTCAATGGTGGAATGAACTAATGGTGCAGTTTGCATACGACAGTATGGCAGTTAGAGAAATTCAAGAAGAAATATTCTCATTGCAGCAGGAAATTTGGAAGGAAGAAAAAAAGGCAAGCGAAGAATCGTTAGCTGATTACAAAGAACATTCGGACGCTTGGATAAAATATCAAGTTGAAGTCGGCGGTATGGGTGTTGACGAGCAAATTGAAGCCTACAAGCGTCAATTATATAATTATAACGCAATGGTGTCACAGATGGTAACATCAACTGAATATTCTGCCGAGGAAATTAAAGGAATATGGGAAGACTTTTATGAGTATAAAGCAGGTGTTGACCTTACAATAGGAAAACTTGAAATAGAAAAACAACAGCAGGAGCAGGAAGAAAAACATTCCATATACGAAAAATGGCAAAGTGATGCGGAAAACTGGAAAATGATTCGTGATACTTACGGTGACTGGGGTGAATGGAATGACAGTCCTGTAAAGTTTTATGAACGAAGTATTGAACGTATTCAGGAAATGTACGATGCAGGCAATATTGGCTGGCAGGAATACAGAGATGATACAATGTATGCTATTCTTGATTTGTATAATGCAAAGATGGACGAAGCTGACGCACTTCTTGATTATCAAAAGGATTACATATCAAATCTTAAAGACAGTTTTGAAGCAGAAGAGAATGCACTTAGTGAAAAGTGGGAGGTAAGTGACAGAAAAGAGTCAAAGGCTGAGGTGCAGGAGCAACTTGATATATATGAAAATGCTGTAACGCAGAAAGGTAAAGACAAATACAATTCACTTCTTGATGATATGAAGCAGATAAAAAGAGAAGAGGAAATGTATAACTTACAAAAGGCACATACAGAAAAAATAACCGAGCTTGAAGAAAGCTACGACACGGTAGAAAAAAATAAACAGTATCTTCTTGCAACTATTGAAAAAACAGGTTTTAATATTGAGGATATAATCGGAACTGTAAACTCAGATATAAAAGGTATGGAAAGCACCATTACAACTTTATTTATGCAGACAATTAATGCTATAAAGTCCATAAATGTATCTTCAAATTCATATTCCGACAACAGAAATATAAATATAACAGGTGACGCAAGCGACATATTAAATGCACTTCAAAATAGAGTCGGTTTGGCAGTTTCTGCCTATTAGGAGGTGTAACATGAGAAATGGATTTACTTTTAAAAATCAACATTCATCGGAGTTTAATGTAACAGTAAAAACTAAATCTCGTCCAATTCGTCCAAGTAGAAAAAGTTATATGACGGATGTTCCATGTCGTGACGGTGTATATGATTTTTCATCTTCAAACGAGTATGGTCGTGAGTTTTATAATGACAGAATTTTCTCTGTTTCAATGGGGGTATGTGCTGATAATTTAGAACAAATGCAGTATACGTTATCAAAATTATCACTTTGGCTTTGTGGCAGCGGTGATTTGATTTTTGATGATATTCCTCTTATAGTTTGGAAAGGTCGTATTATTGATGAGATTATTTATATGCCTGAAAATGAGGGCAGAAAGGCAATGCTTGAGGTGTATTTCCGTGTAGAGCCATTTGGTTACTGCATATTTGATAATAATGGTCCTGTTCTTGATGATGCACTTTGGATTGATTCTAATATTCCCCTTGAAATGGATACATATTATTCGTTTTCATTGTCAGGAAACGGAACGGTTAATTTCATAAATTGCGGTGACAGACCGATAAGCCCTGTAATATCGGTAGCTAATGCAAATGGGAAGATAAAATTTACACTTGGGAATAAATCGCTGACCTTTACTGCAAAAGGTAATACAGAAGTTGATTTTGAAAAACACATTGTAATATGTGATGAAAAAAGCGTGTATGTATCAGGTGAATTCTTTGAATTTCAGCCCGGCAGTAATATGCTTAGTGTAGAAAGCCAAAACGCAGTATCTTTAAGACTTACATTTACACCGAAGTTTATGTATGGAGCAGTGTTTGACGATGTTGACTGGGGTGATGACGATGCTTAAAATACTTCCTTTTGACAGTAAAAGTTTCGACTTAGGGATTGTATTAGGGAGTGCCTACAATGTTCATATAACACGTGAAATAAACGGAAGCAATATGTTGGAGTTTTTATATCCGGGAAGCGGTGACAAAGCAAATTTAATACAGGAAAATAAAATTGTTGTTTGTCAGGGACAAGCTTACAGAATAGTAAAGACTACAATTTCAAACGGCGGTAAATCAGAAATAAGCGTTCAGTGTCATCACGTATATAATGCAGATACTCCAAATATACATATACAAAATATTCCTGATATGATAGGTGTTAACCCTTATAAAGTTATTGAAAAAGCATTTGACGGAAGTGACTTTTCATTAATAAGCGAAGAAGAATTAAATAAACTTGGTATGACTTGGATAGGAAGTGACGGTTTTTTAATCGATTTCTTTTCTACTGACAAAATAAGCGTGTATGAAGCGGTAAACGCAGTTATAGAAAACTGCGGAAAGGGTGAAATTTATACTGATAATTACAGGTTTGCTTTAGTGGAACGTATAGGCTGTGACAGCAATATTCGCCTTGAACTTACAAAGAATATGCAAAATATTTCAATAGAACGTGATATTACAGGTATGGTGACAAGATTATATCCCTATGGTTATAATGATGCCCATATTGGCAGTGTTAACGGAGGTTTGCAGTATTTACAGAGCGATAATGCGGATATTTACGGTGTAAAAGAAGGATTTAGGGATTACAGCGATTATACTGAACCTGAAAAAATAATGAGCCGAGCTATGTGGGAGTTTAACAGTGAAAACAAGGAAAGAATAGATGTGCCGTCTGTTAATATAACAGGAACATTTGCGGATATTTCAAAATTATCCGAATTTAAAGATGATGAAAGTCTTAATATTGGTGACGGTGTGACTGTTTTGGATAACGGAAATGAAATATATGAACGTGTTATAAAAATAGAATATTACCCTTATGAAAGTGAATCAACTGTAATATCTATAGGACGAGTAAAAAAAGATATGTATTTTTATTTGGAGCAAATGGGGCTTTTAACAAGACGGTACAAAAAAGTTTCGACCACAAGCGGAAAGGTAAAAGCACAGTCGGTTTCGGGCGTTATTTCAAATTCGGGTATTAAAGTGACAGGTTCGTCAGGTCAAGTTTCAATATTATCAGATATTATTGAAATTACATCGGGAAATATGTTAAAGACAAAAATCGGTAACAGCGATGGTAAATTTATTTGTACGGTTTTTGATAATTCAGGGGGGAAGGCATTGGAACTTGGTGATGACGGTAAGGCTGAATTTTGCGGAAATCTTACGGCAGATAAAATAAATATCGGAGAAAATGTCATAGAAGTAAATGAATTAGGAGAACTTTGTATTAACGGAAATGTAATTGCTGTTACAAAGTAATACGATAGACTAAAATTGAATATATTTTATTGAGGTGGTTAATATGATAGTCGGAATAAACTGCGGACATACAGTCAGCGGTACTGTCGGCAGCGGTGCTGTCGGATTCATTAATGAAAGTGACGAAACAAGAAACGTCGGATATAAAGTCATGGATTGCCTTAGAAGTAAAGGTGTTACAGTGATTGACTGTACAGATGACAGAAGTGCTTCCGTAAGTGAAAATTTAAAAAAAATTGTAGATATGGCAAATAGTAAGCCCCTTGATTTATTTGTGTCAATACATTTTAACAGCGGCGGAGGCAAGGGCTGTGAAGTGTTTACATACGGAGGGAAAAAACTTGAGGCGGCACAGCGAATTTGTGACAACATGGCAAAACTTGGTTTTGTAAACAGGGGAATAAAGGATGGGTCAAATCTATATGTTGTCAGAAAAAGCAATGCACCTGCAATGCTTGTGGAAGTGTGTTTTGTGGACACTAAGACAGATGTGGATTTATATAAAAAATTAGGTGTTGAAGAAATTGCACGAGCTATTTGTAACGGTATAGAACCGCAAAGTGAAGGAGGTCTTACTATGGAGCAGTATGAAGAATTAAAACGTATGATAGAAAAAGAGAGCGAAAGAATTGACGTATTAAATCAAGAAGTTTCCAAACTTGAAAACCCCATGATTTATAATTATATTGACGATAATATGCCGTCTTGGGCAAGGGAAGCTGTTCAGTGGTGCGTTGATAACGGTATTATTAAGGGAACCGGTGAAGGTTTGGGACTTGACAATACTAAGTTATGGACTTGTGTTACAATATATCGATTAGCTAAACTTTTAACAAATTAATAAAATATTTCTCTGCGGTATTGAAAAAAGAACTTTGATAGTATATAATTGTACTATCAAAGTAACGGGAGGAACAGATTATGAAAATTTTGGTAACAGGCGGTGCCGGCTATATTGGTAGCCATACATGCGTAGAGCTTTTGAATGCAGGTTACGACATTGTTGTACTTGACAACCTTTATAATGCAAGTGAAAAATGTCTTGATGCGGTGAAGGAAATTACAGGTAAGGATTTCCCGTTTTATAAGGCTGATTTGCTTGATTATGAAGCAACAGAACAGGTTTTTAAAGAAAATAAGATTGATGCAGTAATACATTTTGCAGGTTTAAAGGCAGTTGGCGAATCAACAAAAATACCTCTAAAGTATTACGATAATAACATAACAGGAACTCTTCACCTTATGGAAATAATGGAGAAGTATGATTGTAATAACATAGTATTTTCATCTTCGGCAACTGTATACGGAGATCCTGAAAGAGTACCTATTGTTGAAGAAGATAACAAGGGTGATAAAATTCTTACAACTAATCCATATGGTACTACAAAGCTATTTATTGAAAGAATTATGACAGATGTTCAGAAGGCTAATCCAAAACTTTCTGTGACTCTTCTTCGTTATTTTAATCCGATTGGTGCACATGAAAGCGGAAAAATGGGCGAAGATCCTAAGGGTATTCCAAATAATCTTCTTCCATATATTGCACAGGGGGCAGTTGGTAAACTTGAAAGGATTCATGTTTTCGGTAACGATTACCCTACTCCTGACGGTACAGGTGTCCGTGATTATATCCATGTTGTAGACCTTGCAATCGGTCACGTTAAAGCTATTGACCATTGTGCAGGTAAAGAGGGTGTACATATTTATAATCTTGGTACAGGTAACGGCTATAGTGTACTTGATATTGTTAAGGCATTTTCTAAGGCTTGCGGAAAGGAACTTCCTTACGTTATTGAACCAAGACGTCCCGGTGATATTGCAGAGTGCTATGCAAATCCGTCAAAGGCTAAAGCAGAACTTGGCTGGGAAGCTAAGAGAGGCATAGATGAAATGTGTGAAGATAGCTGGAGATGGCAGTCAACACATCCTAACGGTTTTGAAGGCTAAATTATATTTGCGGCTGTACTGTTAAAATCAGTGCAGCCGTATTTTTATTAAATTGTTTATAATAGAACTTTTTTAATAAAAGGCTTGACATTTCTATACAAAATAAGGTATAATATTTACTGTTGTATAAGTAATATACGGCAATTCCATCAAGTCCGTTTTTAGAATTGACTTGCCGGAGGGAGGGGAGACAACATGTCTGAAGTTAGAGTAAAAGATAACGAATCACTTGACAGTGCACTTCGTAGATTTAAGCGTCAGTGTGCAAAATCAGGTGTCATGTCTGAAATCAGAAAGCGTGAGCATTACGAAAAGCCAAGCGTAAAGCGTAAGAAGAAATCTGAAGCAGCAAGAAAAAGAAAGTTCTAATCTCAATATAAAAAGGAGATGAGCGTTGATGTCTTTAAAGGAAAGATTAGTAGAAGATTTAAAGTCGTCAATGAAAAATAAAGATACTGTCCGTAAAAATACCGTGCAGCTGGTTCGTACAGCTATTTTGCAGGTAGAAAAGGACAAGCACGTAACTCTTGATGATGAGGATATTTTAGAGGTAATTGCAAAGCAGCTAAAGCAACGCAAGGACTCGCTTCCCGAATATGAAAAGAGTGGTAGAGAGGATTTAATCTCTCAGTTAAAGCAAGAAATGGATGTTTTGATGGAATATCTTCCGAAACAGCTTTCGGAAGAAGAGCTTCGTCCGATAGTTGAGGAGGCTGTTAAAGCAGTCGGTGCAACGTCCATGAAAGATATGGGTAAGGTGATGGAGCAGGTAATGCCTAAAGTAAAGGGCAGAGCTGATGGTAAAGCAGTAAGTGCTATTGCCAAAAGTCTTTTTAACTAAGAATAATTACAGAGAGGGCGTTTTTTCGCTCTCTCTGTTTCATTCGCTGATGTAGCTCAGTTGGCAGAGCAACTGATTCGTAATCAGTAGGTCGGGGGTTCGACTCCCCCCATTAGCTCCAAAATCGGTAAACGCTATGTTTGCCGTTTTTTTGTTTTCAAAAATAAAACCTCTGTGATATTTTAAATCACAGAGGTTTTTAATTTATTAAAGACCAAGTTGTTCTTTACAGTCTGCAAGAACCTTTTCAATTGTACTTTCGGCAGATTCAAAACTTTCTGCAAAAGTACCGAGATAAATTTTTATTTTTGGTTCAGTACCTGACGGACGAACTATAAAATATGTTTTATCGTCTGATAAATTATACTTTAACACATTTGATTTAGGAAGTCCTGTAAGAGGTGATACATTACCCTTTGTATCCTTTATTGTTTGAGATTGATAGTCAGTATAAAGAACTATATCCATACCTGCAACTTTAACGGGTGGATTTTCTCTTAAATCCGAAAGAAGTTTTGCCATCTTCTCCATGCCGTCTTTACCGGGCATTGTAAATGAAACGGTCTTTTCTGCATAATAGCCGTATTTCTTATAAATATCCATTAATGCTTCATAAAGTGACATACCCTTTGTCTTATAGTATGCAGCCATTTCTGCAATAAGCATTGTAGCAACAACGCCGTCCTTATCGCGGGCATGAGTACCTACAAGGTAACCATAGCTTTCTTCAAAGCCGATAAGATATGTATGTTCACCTGTCTTAGCAAATTCAGTCATCTTTTCGCCGATATACTTAAAGCCTGTAAGTACATTCATTATTTCTATTCCGTATGAATGTGCTATTGCGGCTGCAAGTTCTGTTGTTACTATTGTCTTAATAACAACACCGTTTTCCGGAAGTGTACCCTTTGCTTTTTTTGATGCAAGTATGTACTCAACAAGAAGTGCACCTGTCTGGTTACCTGTAAGTGTTCTGTATATACCGTCCGCATCACGAACAACTATACCTACTCTGTCACAATCCGGATCGGTGCCGATTATAACATCAACGTCATTTTCCTTTGCTATGTTTATAGCGATTTCAAAGCCCTCTTTATCTTCAGGGTTGGGTGATTTAACTGTTGGGAAGTTTCCGTCCTCAGTGTCCTGTTCCTTAACAACAAGCACATTTTTGAAACCCATACGGTTTAGTATTGCCTTTATAGGTCTTGAACCTGTGCCGTGGAAAGGTGTATATACAAGCTTAAAAGTATCTGCAACTTCCTTTACAGCCTCAGGGTTTTGCTGTTGTGTCTGAACTACATCAAGGAACTTTTCATCAATATCAGAACCTACAATTTCAAGCAGACCTTTATCCTTTGCTTCATCAAGTGACATAAACTTAACATCGTCAAATATATCATAGCTATTTATTGCTTCTACAACGACATCGGCTGCGTCTGGAGGAAGCTGTCCGCCATCAGGACCGTAAACCTTATAGCCATTATACTCCTTTGGGTTATGGCTTGCAGTAATCATAACGCCTGCTGCACATCCAAGTTCTCTTATACCGAATGAAACCTCCGGAACAGAGTGAACAATCGGGAATAAATAAGTTTTTACACCTGCACATGTAAGAACCTTGGCAGTTTCTTCTGCGAATACTCTTGAGAAGTTTCTTGTGTCGTAGCCTATAAGCACACCGGCTTTTGCGGCGTCTTCACCTCTTGAATTTACATATTTAGCAACGCCTTGGCTTGCCTGTCTTACGTTGTATATATTAATTCTGTTTGTACCTGCACCGATAATTCCTCTCATTCCGGCAGTACCGAATTCAAGATCACGATAAAATCTTTCTTCGATTTCTTTTTCGTTATTTTCTATTGATTTAAGTTCTGCTTTTGTTTCATCATCAACAACCGGACTTGTAAGCCAGCGGTTATATGATTCTTTATATCCCATTGGTCAATCCTCCTTAAAATATTACTTATAAATATTATATATCATTTTTTATTCTTTTTCAATCAGTAATTTGTAAAAATTACATAACAAGATGTATAAAAATTATACAAAAAAGGCAGCTCTTTAGCTGCCGTAATTAACTATCTTTTAAGTGCTTTTTCAAGAATTAATGCAATTATTGTTGCTAAAATACATTTAATTAAATCAAGACCGATAAATGGTATAACAGCTACAGCCAGTGTTTCCATCAATGTTTGGTCGAGCATATACTTCATATATACAGTACCTATTGCATACATGATAATCATACCTATAACTGTCGAAAGTATGTAGCAAGTGATACGCATAATTTTTTTATTATTGCTTTTTGAAATTTTTTCAAAAAATTTTAACAAAGATTCTTTTAATATAGATATAATTGGTGCAGATATTAAAAATGCAAGTATGTATCCTCCGGTAGGGCCGAAAAGTTTTCCCGGTCCTGCTGTACCGCCGGCGAATACAGGAAGTCCGACAAGACCTAAAAGTATGTAAACAAGCACTGCGAAAAATGATTCAAATGGTGCAAGTATTAATGCGGTTAAGTTTATAATAAGTGTTTGAAGCGTTATCGGTACTGAGCCTATGGGTATTGATATATATGCTGCCATACATAGCAGTGCTGCCATTAATGCCATTTTAGTTATGTTTTGTACTGTTAAATGTTTTTTCATTATTTTTACCTCTTTTTTATATTTTTACAAATAATTTACCGCAAAGTGTATTATAACAAAAATAAAATAAATTGTCAACTTACAAAAAGAAAATTTGGTTTACAATAAAGTCAAAATGGGGCAAAACTTGACGAATTTTGTAATTTGTTATACAATAAACAAAATATGTATCAGAGGAGGATATGTACATGGCGATTAAAGTGCATGAAACAGGATACGGAAAAGGTAAGGTTACCGTAATTGTAATTGTAGTTATTGTTGCATTATGTCTTGGATTGTTAGGTATAATTTTAAGTGACAGTCTGAGTGTTTCTATTGATGGTGATAAATATGTTGAAATAGCAGAGGGAGAAGGAAGTTCATCTGTGGCACAGATGCTTAAAGATGAAGGAATTATAAAATACCCTATTGTATTCAAGATTCAGTCAAAACTTGGCGGATATGACGGTAATTTTCAGCCCGGTGCTGCAACTATTACCGATGGTATGTCATATAATCAAATACTAGATCTTATGATTACACCTAACAGGGGTACTACTAAAATAACAATACCTGAAGGATATGAGGTTAAGCAAATAGCCCAGACTCTTGACGAAGCAGGTATTGTATCATGGCAGGATTTTTATGCTGCACTTAATCCGCAGGATTATGATTATCCGTTTTTGCAGAATCTTCCGCAGCGTGACGGAGTCATGGAGGGATATTTATTCCCTGCAACGTACGATATTCCTGAAGGTATGTCCGCACACGACATAATAGACCTTATGTTATCTGCCTTTGACAGTCAGTTTAAGGCGGAGTATTATGACAGGGCGGCAGAACTTGGTATGACCGTTGATGAAATCATTACAATGGCGTCAATAGTTGAAAGAGAAGCAGGAGAAGGAGAAAAGGCTAAAGTTGCCGGTGTGTTCTATAACAGAAGAAATGCAGGAATGAAATTCCAGTCTTGTGCAACAGTGCAATATATTTTAGGAGAAAGAAAGCCCGTATTGTCAATAGCTGACACACAGATAGATTCTCCGTATAATACGTATATTTATCCGGGATTCCCGATAGGACCTATATGTAATCCGGGAATGGACTCAATTGAAGCGGCATTGTATCCTGAGGCGACAGATGCGTATTACTTTGTTTTAGGTAAAGACGGTACACATGTTTTCTCAAAAACTTATGAGGAACATCTTGCTGCTATGAATAATTCGGATCCTACTATGTCTGTTGCCGATACTGCAATAGAAAATCAGGATAATTTAAAATAGGTAAGAGGTTAAATTGATGATAGAATATGATAAAGATGCGATAGTTCCTCCGTATATAACGGAGTATTTGAGGGAAAAAACAGTCCATAACGATGAATTTATGCACGAACTTGAAAAGTATGCTGAAGAAAACAGTGTACCGATAGTTGAGCCTGAAACGGCAAGGTTTCTTTCTGTAATGTGCAGAGCTGTAAAACCTAAAAAAATACTTGAGGTGGGATGTGCAATAGGTTACTCGTCTATACTTATGGCACAGTCAACAAACGATGATTGTGAAATCGCTACACTTGAATGTAATGAGGAAATGGTCAAAATTGCAAGGGATAACATAAAAAAAGCAGGATATGCTGAAAAAATATCAGTCATAGAAGCTGATGCTAAAGACTATTTATCATATATAGACGATGATGAAGTTTTTGATATGATTTTCCTTGACGGACCTAAGGCACATTATATTTATATGCTTGATGAGTGTATAAGGCTGCTTAAAAAAGGCGGTATGCTTATTTCTGACAATGTGCTTTATAAAGGTATGACAGCTGATGATAACCATGTTGTCAGAAGAAAAATTACAATAGTAAAAAGATTAAGACGTTATATTGATATGCTTATGGAGCATAAGGATTTACAGACGTCACTTTTACCGCTGGGTGACGGAGTTACAGTGTCTGTGAAAAAATAATGATATATAGTTGTAAAGGTAAAAATTTGACATTGTGAATATTTTATGATAAAATAATGAACGATTTTTAGGGTGAATGAGGTGAGTGTTTTGGAGGACCCTCCTAAGCGATGGAATAATTACATACTAAAATATAAAACTCTGATAGTTCTCAGATTATGATAACCGATTATAAAATAGGTTATAAGTTAGAATTTTCGGGGGTAAAATAATGGATAACAGTTTAGTATATCAAATATTAATATTGGCGTTGTTGATTTTAGGTTCGGCTTATTTTTCGGCTACTGAAACAGCTTTTTCTGCTTTAAACAAGATTAGAATTAAAAATCTTGCAAATGATGGTGATAAGCGAGCAAAACTTACACTTGAATTGTCGGAAAATTATGATAAGCTTTTATCTACAATTCTTATTGGTAACAACATAGTAAACATAACGGCAACATCTGTTGCAACAGTCTTGTTTGTAAAGTATATGGGAGATGTAGGTGCGACGGTTTCTACAGCAGTAATGACGGTTTTGGTACTTATTTTCGGTGAAATCTCACCGAAAAGTTTGGCTAAGGAATCTCCTGAAAGTTTTGCTATGTTTTCGGCACCGATTTTAAGAGTTATGCTTACAATTCTTTCGCCTTTAAACTTTTTGTTTATGCTTTGGAAAAAGCTTTTATCGAAAATTTTTAAGGTTAAAGAGGATAGAGGTATAACAGAAGAAGAATTGATTACCATAGTGGAAGAAGCGGCACAGGACGGCGGTATTGATGTTCAAGAGGGTGAGCTTATCCGCAGTGCTATTGAGTTTGACGATATTGAAGTCGTAGACGTACTTACACCGCGAATTGATATTGAAGCGGTACCTGACACTGCAGATGAGAAAGAGGTTAAGGAAGTATTTAAAAGAAGCGGTTATTCAAGACTGCCTGTATATGAAGGCAGTACTGATAATATTATCGGTGTTATTAACCAAAAGGACTTTTATAACCGTGATGATAAAGAAAGCGTTAAATCTATAATAAAACCTGTAATTGTTACAACTGAATCAACAAAAATTTCAAAACTTCTTAAATTGCTTCAAAAACAGAAGTCACATATGGCTGTTGTAACAGATGAATACGGCGGTACACTTGGTATTGTCACAATGGAGGATATTATAGAGGAACTTGTAGGCGAAATTTGGGATGAACATGATGAAATTATAAACGAATTTGAACAGATTGAAGAAAATAAATACCGCATTGTTTGCAGTGCAAACCTTACAAAAATGCTTAAGCTTTTTGATAAGGACGAAGAATTTGATATGAGTACAGTCAGCGGTTGGGTAATTTTTGAATTTGGCGGAATAATCCCGAATGAGGGTGATAGCTTTGATTATGAGAACTTACACGTTGTTGTAACTAAAACTGATAAAAGAAGAGTACTTGAGGTAATTGTTGAGGCTATGCCTGAAGAAGAGAGTGAAGAAGAATAAAATATACAGGCACATTCCCGGGGGATGTGCCGGTTTTGTTAGTGGAGGTAATTATGAAAAAACCTGAACTTTTGGCTCCTGGCGGAAGCTTGGAAAAACTAAAAACTGCTATACTTTATGGTGCAGATGCCGTATATATCGGCGGTGAAATGTTTTCCCTAAGAGTTGCGGCGGAAAATTTTTCTAAGGAAGATATGAAAGAGGGTATTAAGTTTGCTCACGACAGAGGTAAAAAGGTTTATCTGACTGCAAATATTCTTCCTCATAACGATGACATAGAAGAATTTAAAAGTTTTATAACTGAAATAAAAGATTACGGTTTTGATGCTGTACTTATTGCTGATTTGGGACTGTTTGATATGATGCAGGAATATGCACCGGAAATTCCTATACATGTAAGTACACAAGCGAATAATATTAACTACCGTTCTGCTATAAAATGGTATAAGATGGGTGCTAAAAGAGTTGTACTTGCAAGGGAAATGTCATTTAAGGAAATTGCAGAGTTTCAACAGAAAATTCCTGATGATTTGGAACTTGAAGCATTTATCCACGGTGCAATGTGTATTTCATATTCAGGAAGATGTCTTTTATCGAACTATATGACAGGTCGTGAATCAAATATGGGTGCTTGTGCCCACCCGTGCCGTTGGAATTATAAACTTGTTGAAGAAACAAGACCGGGTGAATATATGGATGTATTTGAAAATGAACGTGGTACATTTATTTTTAACTCTAAGGATTTATGTACAATACGTCATATACCGGAGCTTGTACAAAGCGGTATTGCGAGTCTTAAAATAGAAGGACGTGTTAAAACATCATATTATGTGGCAACGGTAGTTGGTGCATATAGACGTGAAATTGACAGATACTGTGCCGATCCTGATAACTATGTGTTTAACGAGGCGGAGTTTGAAGAACTTTGTAAAGTAAGTCATAGACCGTACACAACGGGATTTTACTTTGGAAAGCCTGACTGTGATGCACAGGTTTACACTTCAAGTTCATATATTCGTGACTATGACCTTATAGGTATAGTTAAGTCTTATGACGATGAAACAGGCATTGCAACAATTACGCAGAGAAACAGATTTTTTGACGGTGATGAAATAGAGATAATTCAGCCAAGAAAACCATTTTTCACTCAAAAAATAGAGGGAATGTTTGATGATAAAGGAAACAAAATAGATGTGGCTAATCATGCAGAGCAGATTGTGACGTTTAAAACGGCAGAGCCTGTATGTGAAGGTGCAATGCTTAGAAAGAAAAAGTAAAAAAAACAGAGCAGATTTAATAAAAAAACTACTTTTTTATTAATCTGCTTTTCTTTTGTTTGGTTATATGATACAATAAATAAAACTATACGTATTTTAAATTCAAGAAAAGGAGAGATAAAATGAAAAAAGGTTTAAAAAAATTACTTTGTGCGGCTCTGTCGCTGTCGCTGGCTGCCGGAAGTGTTGTTTTGCCTACAATAGCAAGTGCAAATGAATATACTCCGCTTGTTGAAGGCGACAGTGTTTTAAACGAGTGGAAATTTTCTTTTGGAACAGCGGAAAAGGACGGCTACACTGCTGTTCCGGCTGACAGAAACGTAATCACTTCAAAAGATTACGGTTTTATCGGCAATGATGAAAATGTTACGGTAAACACGGAAAAATATGACAGCTTTATATATGCTTCGGGTCAGGTTGTTAAGCTTGGGAGCAGCGAAAATGGAGTGGGTGTTGTTCGAGACGACGAGGCTACATATCCCGAATACACAACGGGCGAATATTATCCCGTAAGCTTCGGCTTGTATGTTACAAACGGTTCATATTACCGCGTTCACGCTGAGGTAACAACGCTTGATTCAACGAAAGATGCGGAGGCTTCTCTCTATTACGAGAGAAGACATCCCGCAATGCACAGACAGACGATAAATGCGGGAGAAACGGTATCAGTTGATTTTTCTGTTGATGTTGAAACAATCAATTTCAAGAATGATGGCGATTTTGTTGATGATATGCTGAACCTTGCACTGCTTGGTGATAATGCGGCTCTTTCTTCTTTGGTAATTCAGCAGATTGATGAAACAACGGAAAACAAGCCGACAACATTATGGGTTCTCGGTGACTCAACAGTAACGGACGGAAGTGCGGCACTGCCGTATTTCGATTTGCAGAACTATACGGGTGTGGGTGCGTATTTGTCGAAATATGTTCCTTCAACCGTTGCGGTGTCAAACCAGGGTGAGGGCGGACTTAACGCTGCGGATAACGGTCATTTTAATATAGTAAAGAATAATATAAAAAAGGGCGACTTTATGTACGTTGAATACGGACATAACCATAAGAACGGCAGTAATTCACCGGGTTCGGCAAGATATGTTCAGGATTTGAAAAAATACTACGAAGCCTGTAAGGCTGCTGGGGCAACTTTTGTGGCAGTAGGTCCTATAGACAGACATAATTCAGGTCAGTATAATTCGGCTACAAACACATGGACAACAACTCTTGCACAGTACAGCAAAGCAGCGAAGTATTATGTTGATATGCTGAAATATGCCGGGGAAGCAAAAGCGAATGAGTTCCTTGATAAGGTTGCGGAAGAGGAAGTAGAAAATACGGACAAAGACGGAAAAAAAGGTTATGAGGTTGCCGACTCCACTTACATATGGGCGGACGAGCAGATAGCTGCCGGCAAAGCGACTCCTCCGGAAAATGCCGTAAGCAACGTTGCGTTCGTTGACCTTAATCAGCCTACTCTTGACTGGCTTACAGAAGTAACTGCAAGCGGCACTGTCAAGGATGAGGCGGTAACAAACGCTGTAAGGCTTTCGGACTTTTACTTCCAGACTTCAAAGGGTGGAAAAACAGACGGTACGCATCCGAATGATGCGGGTGCGGACGCTCTTGCACACAAGTTTTTTACTACGGCAGATTTAACAGAATATCCGGTTCTTATGCCGCTTATGACAAGAGTGACAGAGGGCGAGACAGATGTTTTGCCTGTACCTGTGTCGGCTGAAATTATCAATGCGGGATATCCGTCAAATGACTTTTGGCCGACATATCAGTCTTTGGCTCCGTATGAGTTTGCGACAAGAATAACAGGCGTTAATTTCGACTCGGAAGGTATACTAAAGAGCGTTGATGTTCTCCCGCTTGATAAAACAATGATGAGCGGCTACAGCAGAGCGTATTTTGCACTGTATAATAAGGAAACGGGAGCACTTGAAAATCTTGTTACATCAACCGGACATGTGGATAATACGTTGGACGGAGAACAAAATCTCGTCTTTGACACAGATGTAAAAGTCGGTGAAAATCAAATGTATAAGATATTCTTGTGGGGATACCTTGATACACCGGGAGAACCGACAACAATGCAGCCGTATGCATATCCATATACACCGGTTACTGTAACAGAACCGATAATTACAAACGCTTTGGGTGAACTAAATGAGGAATTTATATATGACAACGTTGAAGATAAAGGCTCGCTTGACGGACAAGGCGGCTGGAAGGCAGGCGGCTCAAATCAGACAGCTACGGAAACAGACTTCTCATATAATATTGAGAACGGCAAATCTTATGCTCATATTTCCTCAAACGGCATAAAGGAGAGCGGCGACCAGGGAAGTGCGTATGTATATAAAAAGTTTGACAACCCTGTAAGCACGGGCAAGATAATGATGGATTTTGATTTCCGCTATAAGAGCGGAACACCGTCAATTCTGTTTGTGACAGAAGGTGACCCTTGGAAATGGCCGGCATCTCTTAATCCGTTCAAAGTGGCTATGAATTCGGACAATGCGGCTGAGGTTACAATGAATGGATGTGTAGTGGGCAATATAAGTGCCAAAAGATGGTCAAATATTCATTACGAGCTTGATTTAGACAGAGGCATTGAAACGATGTCAATTGACGGCGGAACTCCTGTAAGTCATGCTATTGACAATTACCAGACAACCGAAACAACCGTATCGCCGGCTTCACTTGACCAAATAGTATTCGAATATGTAAACAAGGCGGCGGCATTTGACTTTGACATTACAAATCTGAAGATTGCAAAGATAGAATCAGAGCCTCTTCCGGAATACACAGTAACGGTAGAGTCAAACGATGATATGATGGGAACCGCGTATATAGCAGAAGATACAGTAGACACCGGTCTTGTGACAGATGAATTTGTTTTGAATACAATAGTATCTGTAAATGCTGTTCCGAAGGAAGGATACCGTTTTGTGGGTTGGTATAACGGCTCAGCTCTTATAAGCACAAATGAAGAATATTCATTCAGACTGAGAGATGATGTATCACTTACGGCGAAGTTTGAGGAAAAGCCAAGCTACAGTTCTATCACTGCATATAAGCTTAAAGCTTCAGAAACAATGGTAAATGTTCCTGTTGAAGAAGAAAAAGCAATTATGTTGACGGTTGAAGACGCTGTCAATGCAGGGGGCATAAGTGTGTCTGTGGACAGCGAAAATCCGGACGAGGCAGTATGGACGCTTGAAACCACCGAGGCTGAGGGTGTAACTCTTAACGGAAACGTTCTTACTGTGCTGACAACATTCACGTTGCCCGAAACAAGCCAGAAAGATATAGTTATCAAGTGCAGCGTAAATAACATTGAAAAGCAAATCACGGTTACGCTTCATACTTATAACTATCTGCTGAACATGGCGTATAACGACGGTGAAGTCACAGATACTGCTTATGACAGTGAAACAGGCTGGAAAGAAGCGAACGATCAGACTATGACAGCCACTATTATCGGACGGGGAGGACATTACATAACAAGAGTTGTGGATGATTCAACTCCGCTTGTAAGTCCATTCGGCGGATATGCGTCATACCATCGTCTGACAGGCAATGGCACAAGAAGCGGAACTTCAAACTTCACAAGTATGTCGGGTGACGCACTTGTTATAGACTTTGATTTGGGCATAGGCGAAAAGAGCTTTATAAAGCTCGGAAACGACTGTAATAAGACTTTAAATGATGCGTCGGGCTCATTCCTTGTTCTTGAACCGAGCGGCGGAAAGCTTATGTATTACGATTATGCAGAGTCTTTGTATAAAGAAACTGGTCTGACGTCCTCGACAGATAACACGACCTATTCGTCACTGTATCACGTTAAGGCGGAGGTTGACTTCAAGGCCAACAGCGAAAAAGTTACGGTAACACCTTATGTAGACGGCGAGCAGGATACAGACAACGCAGTGGAATTCACTGTTGACATTACAAACTCCACAGCCGATGCGTTCTCGCAGATTGGCGTGTCCCATGAATCAGCGGGCGGAACAATTCATGTGCTGACAGATAACATCATGGTACGTACAGCAGCGTCGGCGGCTGAATAATTAAAAGAAAATAAAGTCTTGTAAGAACCGCTTTGGCGGTTCTTTTTTTGTGTAAAAATACAGAAAAATGGTTATTATTTGGATAAAAGTACATATTTTGTTATAAAAATAAATATAGTTGCAGTCATTGTGTATAAAAAAATATATTCTTTTTTGTGCATTTTTAAGCACTAAAATTGTTTATTAATATTGCACAAAAAAAGAAATTGTGTTACAATATATAACATATAGACGGGTGTTAATTGTGAAGTTTACATAAAAAACTTTGGTTACACACGTCGAAAATAGGACGGCTTAGATGTTTAAGCTCGGGAAAGAAAGGGAGAGATGAAATGAAAAGTAAAAAATTAATTTCATTACTTTGTGCGGCAGCTATGACAACCTCTGCATTCGCAGGTCTTGTTACAACTGCAAGCGCAGCAACTGAAAATGACATTCTTTGGTCTGACACATTTAACAATGCGGCCACAGGAGTGTTCCTTGATGGTACAGCTGGTTTAGATGGCAATAAAAATGCTATTGAAAACAGTACAGCAGTAAACGGGTTGAAGTTTGTCACTACAAATCGTGATAGAGGTGACGCAGCAGGGTATACCGATTCAAACGAGGAATATGTTTATAATGGCTCATATTATGCAATTAATGAAAAAGAAGATGCAGCAGACAAGTATGTTCGCATGGGCTTCCCTGTATTCGGAGACTTTGCAAAAAATGGCAGATGGGCATATGTTAGTTTGGGCGAAGGATATGCTGCTACTGCTGAAAAAGATGTCATTATGGACTTTGACCTAAAGCTTACAAGTGGATTAGATAAGGGCGAAATTGATCCGACAGAAGGACTTAAGCCTGTGCTTCGTGTCGGCTCATTTGATGCAACAGCTAAGACAGCTAATGCAGTAGAAATCAAAGGAAAAGTAACTGGTGATGATTGGGTGGATGCAAGAATAATTGTGTCAGATTCAACAGGTGCTAAACTTTACATTAATGGCGAAGAAGTTACTGATGCAGCGAATGCGGCAGTTAAGACTCTTAACACAATAGGTCTTTACTCAGCAGACGGCCAAACATGCGGTAAAGCTATGGCTGACTTAGTTGGTAACAGTTCATATGATAAAGATGGTACTTTAAATGATGCAACGAAGAAAACACTTACTCCGACAGCAGATATTGATAATGTAATAATCTATAACGAAACAGCAGGTGTTGCAGATGGTACATCACAAGCTCCTGGTGCACAGGACCAAGAAGGTGGAACTACACCTCCTCCACCTCCTACTGAAAAAGTAATTCCGGCTGTTGATATGACACTTCAGGCTCCTGAAAATGCGACAAATGTACAATCATATACATTTGATGATAAGGCACTTAAAAAGTGGTCATTAGGAACAGAAGATATTGATGATTCAACAACTATTCCTGGTCTTAATGTTCACGTTGGTGCAAGAGACAAAGGCGGTACAGTTGCTACATATGCTGCTGTAGTAGGTCTTTCACAAGGTAAGGCTTTACAGATGACAGCTGACCAATATTCTACAGCAGGAAGAACACCTCGTATAAACTTTACAACAGGACTTCCTATTGATGCTTCAACAAATCTTAGCACAGCACTAACATTTAATGTATATCTTTCAGCTGTAGAAGGTAAAGAAGATATTGCTAAGCCAAGATTATATTTCCTAAAAGATACAGCTCAGACAGGTGACGACGGTGCAGGTGGATTTAGAAATGTTGCTGCTGTTCTTACAGCTTCAGAAGGTGACGTTCTATACCGTGGTGACGATGCGGCTTCAAATGTTATCAGTGCATATATTACACCTAATGAGTGGCACAAGGTGACAATGGTTATCACACCGTCATCAACAGGAAGTACATACAGAGTATATATAGATGATGATTATGATAATGCAACACTTTCATTGCAGTATATTGCGACAGGTGATAATGCAACATCAATGTCTGACCTTCCATATATTGCTGTTGAAGGACAGGCGGCAAAAGTAGGCGGTGTAGACACAACTCCTACATACGGTGTTGCAACAATTGATAATATAGTTGCATACCAGGGTGTTGTTGAAAATCCAAAGCAAATGCTTCCGGTAGTAGCTGAAGCTCCAACTCCAGCACCTCCAACAGCTACACCACAACCAAAGCACAATGTAACAGTTGCTTATGATGGTACAGATAAAGCTACAGTTTCTACAACAGAAACAGAAGCATTTGATGCAGTTATGGCAATAGCTAAATACGATAGCGAAGGTGTACTTCTTTCATTAGATGTTAAAGATGTAAAGGGTATTTCTTCAGCAGCAGGCGTTGAAGTTGCAGTTGGTGCAATGAACAACGGTGACCAGCTAATGGTATGGAACAGCCTTGAAGATATGATTCCTTATGGTAGCCTTGTTGTTTCAAATGGTGGTGCACAACCGGTTGCTATCACAGGTACAGTAGAAGTAAGTGGAACAGCAAAGGTTGGTGAAACACTTACAGCAGTAGTTTCAGGCTTAAATGAAGGTGCAACAGCTAAGTATGAGTGGCAAGCAAATACAGGTGCAGACGGTGCATATGAAAAGATAGCAGATGCAACAGCATCAACATTCGTAGTTACAGAAGATCTTGTTGGAAAGACAATAAAGGTTGTAGTAACAGCTGATGGATACACAGGTTCAATAGCGTCGGTTCCAACAGCAGCAGTTGAAGAAGCTGACGAAGAGCCGGTTGCAGCACCAACTGTTGAAACAGCAACACTTCATGATACATCAGAAGCTGTTCAAGATGAAGATTTGTACACAGCAGGTTCATATAAAGTAACAACAACAGATGAAACAGGTTATACAAATGTTGCAATCGCAGCTGAAAATCTTAAGAAACATCAAAATGGAGATACTCCTGCAACTGCTGGTTACTGGGTAGGTGCAAAAGTTACAGCTCCGGAAGGTAAAACAATAGAAGGTTACTATTTCAGCAAAGATGCTTATGTAGAAGGTACATCAACATTTACTGATACAGCAGCTGACGATAAGGAAACAATCGAATTCTATACAAACGTAGGTGCAGTAGATCAGAAGGTTTGGGCAGCTGTAAAACTAAGTGATGAAAGCATTTATGTTTATAAGCTTGATACAACAGATGTAGATTGTTATATTCCTGCACCAACTGTTGAAACAGCAACACTTCATGATACATCAGAAGCTGTTCAAGATGAAGATTTGTACACAGCAGGTTCATATAAAGTAACAACGACAGCTGAAACAGGTTATACAAAAGTTGCAATCGCAGCTGAAAATCTTAAGAAACATCAAAATGGAGATAGTCCTGCAACTGCTGGTTACTGGGTAGGTGCAAAAGTTACAGCTCCGGCTGATACAAAAATCACAGGTTACTATTTCAGCAAAGATGCTTACGAAGAAGGTACATCACAATTTACAGAGTGTGATGAAAATGAAATTTCATTCTATACAAATGCAGGTGCAGCAGATCAGAAGATTTGGGCAGCTGTAAAACTAAGTGATGAAAGCATTTATGTTTATAAGCTTGATACAACTGGTGTAAAAATAGTTGAAGAGGCTGTTCCTTATGATGAGAATACAGTAACTTTTGATGAAGGAGGAGATAGTGCTATTTTTGTAGACTTCTCAAGAGTAACATCATCAATTGAAACATCTACAACAGCAACAGCTAATACAACAAAAGTGAATAGAGTAGCAACAGGTACAGGCGGACCGTCTGGTGCACGTTATGACAAGTATTCAGATGCATATAAGGCTACTGGAGATAATGTTGAAGTATCATTCGATTTTACTGTTCCAACACGTGATGCTTATGTTAGTGTAAGAGGTACATCAGCAGATACTTCTGACAGAAATAATGATGCAGCTGAGAGAATTTTTACAATTGGTTGTGAATCAAGTTTCACATTAAAAATCTGGGGTGCAGATACAACAGCAATAGAAGTAGCTAACACATCAGCAGATACAAATTGGTATCATGTTGAGGCAGTTGTAAATAATACAGCAAAGACAACATCAATTAAAGTTTATAATTATAAGGCAAATAATAATTATGAAAACGAAACTCCGCTTTATGAAAATGCAGCACTTGGTTTCAGAGATAACAGCGTAACAGGTGTTGTTGGTATGGATTATTTCTCACCTACTAACAATGCTATTATGGAATTAGACAATGTAAAAATATATGATGCAACATACGTTGCACCAATGGATGTAAATGTTACAGCTCCTGATAAAGGCGACGGTACTCTTAAAGTTGATAAAACACAGGTAAAAGCTGAGGACGTAATTACAATCACAGCTACACCTGTTGCAGGTAAGAAGGTTACAGCAGTTAAGGTAAACGGAGAAGCTGTTACATATAACGATGGTTATAAGTACACAGTTACAGGTGATGAAGATGCTATTGTTGTAACAGCTGAATTTGCAAGAGCAGATGCCGCTACTGTAGAAGTAGCAGGTGCATCATCTGTTCAGCAGGGTGAAACAGCTCAATATACAGCAACAATAAAAGATGAAGCAGGTACAGTTTTGACAGGTGATATTACATGGTCAGTTGAAGGTGCACAGGATACATCTAATACAAAGATTGAAAATGGTCTTTTAACAGTTGGAGCAGATGAAACAGCATCAACTCTTACAGTAAAGGCTACAACAAAGAAAGACGTTGCAAATGAAGAAGATGAAACAACAGTTGAAGGTATAGCTACAGTTACAGTTGCAACAGAAGCTGTTTATAACGTGACAAAGGGTGCAGAAACAAACGGTACATTTACAGTTAGTGCTGCACAGGCAACAGAAGGTACAGAAATTACAGTAGTACCTTCACCGGCAGAAGGCTATCGCGTTAAGGAAGTTTCATATTCAAAAACAGAAGATGGTACTGAAAAGCAAGTTGTAACTGACGACAGTGGTTATAAGTTTGATGCTCCTGCTTATAACGTTACTGTAAATGTTGAGTTTGAAGCAATTTCATATACTATTACAGATGCAACAGTTGAAGAAAATGGTAATTCTGTAGCGATTAAAGTAGACGGTCAAGAAGCTGCAAAAGCTACTATTGGCCAGACTGTTACAATAGAACCTACAGTTGCACAAGGTTATAAAGTAAATACTGTTACAGTAATGAATGGTTTAGAGACTGTAGAAGTATCTAATAATACATTTACAATGCCGGCTGGTGATGTAACTGTTACTGTTACATTTGTAGCATGGAATGGTGTATATTCTTCAATAACTTTTGATAACGATGCAGATTTGACAGCTTTAGGTACATGGTCTGATAAAACAGGTAGATCCACAACTAATACTATAAGTGATGGTGCATTTAAAATGTCGATAGCTAGCGATAATAAGAGATCTAAAGGCTATTCAACAATGGAAACACCTATAGATTTTAGTGATAGTACTAATGCAACGATTTCTTTTGATATGATTATGAATCCTATGGGAAATGCAAGCAAACCTACAGTTTCAGAAATTACAATTGGAAATTCTGACCATTATGCTTTGTTTGCAATAAGAGCAGATTCCGAAAATACAGCGGCAGGTTTCTCTGTTTATGCAGGTGGAAAAGTAAACAACAATGTTTCTTCTGGAAGTGATGCTGGATCAATTGGTACAAGCAAGAATAACTGGGGTAGTAATGAATATGTATGGAATATAAGTAATGCTTCTGGTCCCGCAATGACTGTTTTACAAAAAGCTGATGAAAGTGCATTGTCATTTACTAAGGGAACTCTTTACAATGTAGTTTTATCAATTAGTGGTGATACAATGACAGTTACAGTTACAGATTCAACAAATGGTGAGAATACAGCTACAGCAGAGCTTAATATTGCAGGACTAACAAAAGATATTAAGCACTTTGTAGGGTTCCTTGATCAAGGTAGTAGTGTGGGTTCAGGTTCATACATAACAGTAGATAATTTTAAAGTTGTAGATACAGATGTTTATTCAGCTGAATAATTTACATTTTAAATATACTGATAATTTTAAAAGGAACGGCGATGCCGTTCCTTTTTTCATGTTTTTCCGGTTGATTTTATCGCTGTTACATTGTATAATACATTTATTGAAGTATATGGAGGACATAAAATGAAAAGTGTATTGATTGGTATGTCGGGCGGTGTGGATAGCTCTGTTGCAGCCGCAATTTTAAAGGAACAAGGTTACAAAGTTATAGGTGCTACAATGAAATTGTGGCATGGTAACAGTGACAGTAATATAAACGATGCAAAGGCTGTTTGCGATAAATTGGGAATTGAGTTTATTACTCTTGATTGTCAGGAAGAATTTAAAAAGAGAGTTATAGATTATTTCATAAATGAATATACACACGGTAGAACGCCAAATCCATGTATCGTATGTAACAAATATTTAAAGTTTGGTGCAATGCTTGATAAAGCTATTGAAATGGGTATTGACTATGTTGCCACAGGTCACTATGCACGTATTGAAAAAGACAGTAACGGTAAATATTTGCTGCGTATGAGTGACGCGTCAAAAAAGGATCAAAGCTATTTTTTATATAATTTTACACAGGAAAAACTTGCCCGAACTCTTATGCCGCTTGGGGAATACAACAAGGAATGGGTGCGTGAAAAAGCTCGTGAATTAGGTCTTAATGTTGCGGATAAGTCCGACAGTCAGGAAATCTGTTTCGTTGAAGATGACGACTATGCGAAGTTTATTCGTGAATATTCAGGATATGTACCTAAAGAGGGAAACATTTTTGATATAAATGGAAATGTAATCGGAACGCATAAAGGTCTTATTTACTACACAATCGGACAGAGAAAAGGTATTGGTGCATACGGCAGACCTATGTTTGTTATGAAAATAGATGCGGAAAAAAACGCTATTACATTGGGTGAAAAGGGAATGGAGTTTTCAAATGAACTTACTGCAAGTGATGTAAACTTTATTTCCGGCGATTTCCCGCAAAAAAGTATGCTTGTAAGTGCAAAAGTTCGGTACGGTGCAAAACCGGCAGAATGTATGATATGCCCTATGGAAAATGGCAGAGTTAAAGTTATGTTCCCTGAGGCTCAAAGGGCTGTTACACCCGGACAGGCAGTTGTTTTTTATGACGGTGATGTGGTACTTGGCGGCGGAACGGTAGATTGATTTTTCCGCCTTCTTAATTCCTTAAAAAACGACGTCAAAAGCCCTGCACATTCATCCTCCATAATACCGCCTATACAGTTTACATTGTGGTTAAACATTCCTTTTGTGAATAAGTCTGTTACAGAACCACAGCAGCCGCTTTTTTTATCATAAGCACCAAAATATACATTGTTTATACGTGAATTAATAATCGCACCGGCACACATTGGACAGGGTTCAAGAGTAATGTATATGTCACAGTCAGGCAGCCTCCAACCACCAAGTTTTTTGCAGGCTTTATCTATTGCAATGATTTCAGCGTGGAGCAAAGCGTTTTCCTTTGTTTCACGCTTGTTATAGCCTCGTGCTATGATTTTGCCGTTATGTACGATCACTGCACCTATTGGTGTTTCGTCGATGAGTGCCGCTTTTTTTGCCTGTTTTATTGCCTCTTTCATAAATTTTTCGTCCATATCATATCTCCGTTCGTTATAATATATACATTTTATCACACAACTTGACATAAGTCAAAATCAGTGATAAAATTATTACAGTGACTGCGTTAGTCACTGTCTGCTGATATACAGTCGTCAGCAGAGTGTAGTACGGTAGAAAAGGAGATATAAAAATGATTGTAATTCTAAAACAAAATTCACAGAAGAAAGATGTTGATGCTTTCTTAAAACAGTTAGAGGAAATGGGGTTTGAACACCATTTCAGTAAAGGTAAAAGCTCAACAATTATTGGTATTATCGGTGATACATCGTCGCTTGATGCCGATGATTTAAGGACTAATGATATTGTTGCCGATGTAAAGCGTGTATCAGAGCCATTTAAGCTTGCAAACAGAAAATTTCACCCACTTGACAGTATGTTTAACATTGCTGGTAAAATGATAGGTGAAGGTCATTTTAATGTGTTTGCAGGTCCCTGTTCGGTGGAAACAGTACCTCAGATGGTTGAAACAGCCGAGGCTGTCAAAAGCAGTGGTGCGTCATTTTTACGAGGCGGTGCATTTAAACCGAGGACATCACCGTATTCTTTCCAGGGTTTACACGACGAGGGGCTTAAAATTCTTTTAGAAGCAAAAAAAATAACAGGTCTGCCCATTGTGACTGAAATTATGAATCAAGCACATATTGATTTGTTTGAGGACGTGGATATAATTCAGGTTGGTGCAAGGAATATGCAGAATTTCGAGCTGTTAAAAGAGCTTGGCAAATGTAATAAGCCGATTTTGCTAAAGCGGGGTCTTTCAAGTACCATTGAGGAATGGGTAATGAGTGCTGAATATATTATGGCAGGTGGTAATGAGCAGGTTATTTTCTGTGAACGTGGCATAAGAACATACGAAACGTTTACACGTAACACACTTGATTTGTCAGCGATTCCGGCATTAAAAGCCATTTCACATTTACCTGTAATCGTTGATCCAAGTCACGCAACAGGACTGCCATGGATGGTGGAGCCGCTTACTAAAGCTGCAATAGCAGCTGGTGCTGACGGTGTAATGATTGAGGTGCATAACAATCCGAAAAAGGCACTTTGTGACGGTGCACAATCACTTACTCCACAGCAATTTGACGATGTTATGAGTAAAATAAAAAAATATACCGAATTTGAAGGTAAAGTTTTGGAAAAATGATTTTTAAAAACCCGTACTTTATGTACGGGTTTTCTTAAATAGTGCAAAAAGTAGGTTTTTTATATTGACTTTTAATGGGAACTATGCTATAATATCATAGTTGTTTGAATTGCAACGGGATGTGGCTCAGTTTGGTAGAGCACTACGTTCGGGACGTAGGGGCCGCAGGTTCAAATCCTGTCATCCCGACCATACAACGGGGTGTAGCGCAGGTGGTAGCGCACTTGACTGGGGGTCAAGGGGCCGCAGGTTCAAGTCCTGTCACTCCGACCACCCTTAAACCGCTTAAACAGTACGTTTAAGCGGTTTTTTGTTTTATACAAATATTTGATTTTTTATCATTTGACTATATTTTGACTATCAGAGCAAAAATTTTGACTTTCAAAAAATGAGTTTAAAATGTCTGCAGAAGTGGATACTTTATTGGTATCTAAATGAGTATAAATATCCATTGTCATTTCTATACTTGAATGACCGAGAAGGTATTGAGCTGTTTTTATATCAATTCCGGCATAGTATAGATTAGTAGCATAAGTATGGCGAAATATATGGGGAGTTATATCTTTAGCAATCAAATGTATTGGTCTATCTTTTGAAGGATGACTTTTTTTGAAATTGTTTCCGCCTGCCGCAACATTTAATTTGTTTAATATGTTGTTCCAAAACTGTCGAAATGATGATTTTGTCATAAGTTCGTCGTTAGTTTTCTGAGTAAATAAGTAAACACTGCTGATTTCTGGCAAATATTTTTGTAATGATTTTATTAGGGTGTTTGGAAGGGGAATGTCTCGGCGTCCAGAATCGGTTTTTGGCGAATTTTTAATGGAGCTACCATTATCCTTCATTACTAAGTTTTTGGTTATACTTAATTTTCTATTTACAAAATCTATATCGCTAAGCATCAATGCCAATGCTTCACCGCGTCGTACACCGGTATAATATAGCAGATCAATAAAAGCACGTTCTTTGTTTGTCAGGACAGTACTTCTTACAAGTGCCTTTTCTGCATCTGTCAAGGCTCTTTTTTCGGACTTTTTCTTTTTGGGTAATGCAAGACCTACTGTGACATCTCTGTATATATATTCTTCAATTATTGCCTGCTGAATAATTTGATGCAATGTCATCTTAATAAGTTCAGCGGTACGCTGATGTCCGTTTTGTAGTGTACTATTAAGTAGTTCTTGTATCTGATGTTTTTTCAATGCATTTAGGCGTATATTACCAATATTGGGAGTTATATGGTTATCTATCGTACGTTTGTACATAATGTAGGTGTTGTATGATTTATCGGCTTTATACAGTTGAAGCCACTTTTCGGCCCATTGCTGTACTGTCATGCCTCCGTCATCAATGATGATACCTTTGTTTTGTAGGCTCTTAAAATCAGCAACCTTTCTGTCAAGCTCTGCGATAGTGCGACCATATATCACCTTTCGCTTAGGTTTTCCGTCATCAGTATATCCAATTATTGTGCTTGTTGCATATCGTCCGTCAGGACGTTTCTTATATTTATCCATAAAAAACACTCCTTTGCTTGATTTATAGGAGTGTATATGATACAATATATTTGGTTTCTGGGTGTATCATATACACTCTTTGTCCCTCGACTGTTTGGCGACAGACGGGGGGATTTTTTTGCTTTTACGGTTTTGTTGATGTTAACAAAATGGTCTATTATTACATCTGTGAAAATAATTTTAAAGGGTAAGAATGCTTTTATAGCATAAGAATAGAACAAAAGTACTATTTTGCCAACATTCAAATTAAATTATTTATACCTAAGCCTCAATCTGTAGATTGAGGCTATACAAATTGTTTCGGATGCTTGGAGATGTGTGAAATTTAAATATATTAGTAATTTTCAAGGATTCTGAGCACTTCTTGCTCTTGCATAAGTCTGAAATCTTCTTGGTCATTTAACGATAATACGTGGATGCCTTGTTTTATCTGTTGTGTATGAGATAATATTTGTATATCATCCAAGGGTGTACCTGACAGATATTGATCGATTTCATAGCTAAGAGAATTAAGTCGATTTTGCATAACAACAGTAGACACACCAAACAATTGTGAATAAGTTTTGCAAAAATTATAGGTACCCAATCCAACACAAATTTTATCATAGTGCTTTTTTATGATAGGTAATAATCTTCTATAAGGCACAAGAAATTCCGCAGCACCTTCATTTGCCTGCCACTCGACATATCTATCTTGCGTAGGCTTAACTTTATCATAACAAGTAAAAGTCTGACCAGCTTTATTTTTTTGAATAGCTATATGTATTAGTTCGTGGGCACCATAATAATTCATTTCTTGAGGTGTTTTATTCCCATTCACCAAAATTACGTGGTTTTCAATGATAGGGTTTTCTGATACAACAGCCATGCCTCTTAAATCGTTTGTTTTGAAAGGAACTTTACCGATTTCTATATTGGTGAGTCGATTTCGGCATATATCGAATATATCCAAAGGATACTCAGCATCTTGTAGGTTTATTTTATTTTTAAGATTATTTATGGATTCGTATAGATCTTTTTTTGACATCCCCAATATTTATTCACTATCCTTTCCTTTTTTCTTTAAAATTCTTATCATATTAAGAGCCATCATAAGATCATCTGGATCAATCCCCTCATCTTGTGCATTTTTTGCTAAGCTAAAGTATGCATTATCTAATTGATGACCAGTATTAGGCTCATCTTCTAAGCCCATAATGAAAGATGGAGAAACTTGAAGGGCTTTTGCCAGTAGGACAATTTTATCTCTACGCATGTTAGCGATATCTCCGCTTTCCCATCTTGATATAGTGGCCTCACTTACTCCAACTTTATTAGCAACTTCTGCCATAGTAAGATTTAACTCTATACGGCGTCGTTTTAAATCATCGTTTATTGACATAATAAAAACCTCCTCTTCACAAAGGATTATATCATAATATTTGCAATAATGCAAGAAAATATTAAAAATATTGCGAAAAACTTGCGTAAAAGTATTGACAACTGTTTTTTATTGTGTTATTCTATACTTGCACAAACGCAAGAAAGAGGGTGATAGTATGGAATTTAATGGACATGTCTTTAAAGGTGCAGTTATATCCAAAGGTTTTTCCCTACAGGATATAGCGGATTGTTTGGGAATTAATTGCTCTACACTTTACCGTAAGATAGCTAGAAATGGAGATTTTTCGAGGGCGGAAATTAGAAAAATAGCTGATAAGTTGAGCCTTAATGAAGCCGAACGTGACGCTATTTTTTTTGGATTGTAACTTACGGAAATGCAAAAACAAAGCAAATCTAAAATAAAGGAGGAGATGATAATAAAATGAATGAATTACGAATTTTCAACAACAAAGATTTTGCGGACATCAGAGTTACATTAATTGATAATGAGCCGTGGTTTGTTGGAAGGGATATAGCGGTGATACTTGGGTACAGCAATCCAAGAAAGGCTTTGTCCGACCATGTTGATGGTGAAGATAAGGGAGTAACGAAATGTGACACCCTTGGAGGAGCACAGGAAATGACAATCATTAACGAAAGTGGTCTTTATAGTCTTATCCTGTCAAGTAAATTGCCAAAGGCTAAGGAGTTTAAACGTTGGGTAACGAGCGAAGTCTTACCGTCTATTCGCAAACATGGCATGTATGCCGTTGATGATTTAATAAACAATCCTGAACTTGCAATACAAGCATTTACGGCCTTAAAAGAGGAAAGGGAGAAAAACAGAAACCTTAACACTAAAGTCAAGATACAGGAACAGCAAATATCAGAATTACAGCCCAAAGCGTGTTACTATGATTTAGTTTTGAACTGTCCGGATTTGATTTCTGTAACTGAAATTGCAAAGGACTTTGGAAAAACGGCTAAATGGCTTAATAATTTTTTATGCGAACAGAAAATTCAGTTTAAACAAGGCGGAATATGGATTTTGTATAAAAAATACGCAGAGAAAGGCTATACAAGCACGAAGACACATACAGTAAGCGGAAATGATGGCACACAGCATTCAAAAGTACATACATATTGGACACAAAAAGGTAGGCTATTCATATATGAGATACTTAAAAGTAAAGGTATTTTACCAATAGTAGAACGAGAATAAGGAGGGAAACAACATGCCGGAAGTAAGACAAGTTGATTTAATCACATTCCGACAAATGTACGGAATACCGGAAAATACAGTATTAAGGTGGATACACAGTAAAAATTTCCCCGCTTACAAGCAGGGGCATAAATGGTACATTGATGTTAAAAAGTACGAGAAATGGCGTGAGACAGAACATGTAAACAGCTATAAATATGCGTAATAAGGAGGAATCACAAATGATGATGTTTTTAGGTGCGGCCCTGTTTGGATTTGGTGTCGGAATAATTATAAGCGGTATGCTATGGAAGGAGGATAGATAATGTTTGAAAAGATACAAATTTGCGGAGTGGTATTTACTATGAGTAAGTCAGACGCTTCAAGGTTGTTAGAAGTTGCAAGAATGCTTGCAAATCATACAAGGAATGGAGCTGAACCAGTTATTGATAATAGCTCAACATTAGAAAAACAGTGGGAACAAGCATTAACACTATGCAATGGAAGGAGTTGTTAGAATGAACAAATACACTGTAATGGTAAATAGCAATGAGGCGGTTATTTTAAATGCTGACGACAGCAAAGCGATTAAAGAATACATGTCAAAGGGTTACGGTATTGTAAACCGCATAAAATCAAAAAGACCTCTTGAAATGAGCGTTGCAAAAATAATCAGAGAGGAGTAATTAAATTTATGCCAAAATATGAAGTTGATAATTTGTCTTGCATAGATGATGATTGGTGTTGTATAGACAATGACGATTCTGTTTATGATGATGATTGGTCTTGTATAGACGGCGATGATGCAGTATGCGATGATGAACGCGACGGACTTACCGAAGAAGAAGCGAATGCGTACGAAAAAGAAAAAGCGTGGTATGACTTATTTAATAAGATATTGATGTTTCCACACTATTACGGGTTGTCTTAGAAAATAATTTCATTATATAGACAACCTATAAAATATCAACGTTAGGGGGTGAGAATAAACTTGAAGAGTATTTAACGAAAAGACCTAAAAATTAAACGAAAGGAGTACTTAAGATGGATAAAGTTATGCAGGAAATTATGAAGGAATTTAGGACTCTTCCTTATTATATAAAGTTAGATGTACTTAATTTCGTAAGAGAGATGAAAGAAAAAAGACCGTCGAGCGGCAACTCAAACGGTCAACAATAATTAAGAAATATATCTTTTTATTAATTATACTACAGAAAGGGAGTTTTGTCAAATGACGGATGAAATAAAAAACCTATGCTTACAGCCTTTGACAAATGAAAAAAGGCGTGCATTTCAACAATGGCTGTATTCAAGGGTGGAAAAACGCATATCTTACGATGTGTATAAGGATGAAAGCAAATTTTGTGCATATAAAAATTTGGTACGGGGTGCCTATGCGTACAGTACAATTTGGGCAAAAGAAACGGAAAATATCCCAATTGAATGCGATTTCGTTCAATGCTTTATGGATATGGAACATGATATACCTAATCATTATGCAGCTTGGTTTGCGAGATATTGTGGCAGCCAATTTACTGAAGTAGTGCATTATGAAAAAATTCATGAGGAAACCGCAAATGAAATTGAATCAGAACTCATACGGATTGCGGAAGAAAAGCAACGAAAAGAAGAATATCACAGAAGGACTATTGAGAAGGCACGTAAAAGCGGACTATACAGTATAGTGTTCAAAGCCATTGAAAATCCTGAGGTAGTAGGTTCAGGTGGCAACATTCTCACTATCACTGAATTGTTAAAGGAAAGATTCCCGCACGATACATATATAAATGTTTTCAGTGCCCTTTGTTTTCAGCTTGGAGTGGCACAAGGGATACACAATGAAAGAAACAGGAGGAAGAATAAAAAATGCAAATTATATTAAAACTTGATCAGAAAGATTTTGACGGTAACAGAACTGTATTTGATATGATGTACAGTATGAGCCAGGCAATAAACAGGCCTATGAATGATAATATAAACAAGGAATGGGTTGAAAAAAGAGCTCACATACAAAGAGAAGAACAAACAGTTTCTGCAATGTCGGATGATAAGGATACGGGGTCTATTATGAAGCCCTCTGAAACAGTAAAATATACAATGGAGCAGATAAGAGCAGCCTTTGGAGATATAGCAAAGTCAAAGGGCAATGCGGTAGCAAAAGGTATTCTTAGTGACATGGGGTATCAAAAGGTTACAGACATACCGCCTGAAGAATATGATAAGGCGATAGAAATGATAGAGGCGGTGAAGTGACATGCCTGAGAATCACGCAAAACTTTCGGCCTCCGGTGCTAAGAAATGGCTTAATTGTCCGGGTTCTATAACTTTAGAACAGGGATTTGAGGACACAATAAGTACATATGCGGCTGAGGGTACTGCGGCCCATGCTTTAGGCGAGGCAAAGCTAAGGCTTGCACTTAATCAGATCACAAGAGTACAGTACCACAAAATTATAAAGGATCTTGAAATTACTGAGGATATGGAAGAATACACAGACTCTTACAGAGATTTTGTGTTGGAAAGATACAACGCCTTGAAAGGTCGCTTTTCTGATACGATAGTACAGCTTGAACAAATTCTTAATTTTTCTGAATGGGTTCCGGGCGGATTTGGTACAGGTGACGCACTTATAATCGGTGGTGATACTATTGAAATTATAGACCTTAAATACGGTCAAGGAGTTAAAGTATCAGCAAAAGAAAATCCTCAATTACGCTTATATGCTCTTGGGGCTGTATCCGAATATGGTTTTCTGTTTGATACACAGAAAATATGTACAACGATTTTTCAGCCAAGACTTGATAATATTGATACAGAAGAACTCACTTGTGAATACCTTCTGAAATGGGGAAAGAGTGTTATACCAAAAGCTGCTTTTGCCGATAGTGGGACTGATGAATGTCATGCAGGTGAGCATTGTGACGATGGATTTTGCAAAGCACGTCCTATATGTCGTGCGTATGCAGAAGAAAAATGTCGTATGGCGGCTATGGAGTTTAGACCACCCGCAGAGTTATCCATTGATGAAATAGCTGAAATAATTGACCAGTCAGAGCGTCTTGCAATATGGAGTAAGCTTGTTAAAGAATATGCTTTAAATCAAGCTGTTAACAAAGGCATAAAGTATCCTGGATTTAAAGTTGTAGAGGGTAGAAGTAATCGTAAATATTCAGTATCAGATGAAAAAATAGCAAGAATATTGACTGAAAAGGGTTACAGTGAGCAGGACATATATACAAAAGAGATTTTAGGTATATCCAAAATAGAGACACTGCTCAGTAAGAAAAAGTTTAATGAATTATTAGGCGGATGCGTTATAAAACCACAAGGCAAGCCAACATTGGTAAAGATGGAGGACAAACGTCCGGAGATAAACACTGCTCAAAAGGCGGCAGAGGATTTTAAGGAGATAATATAAAAAGGAGATAAAATTATGCAAAACAATCAAGAAACAAAAGTAGTTACAGGAGAAGTAAGATTTTCTTATGCACATGTATGGGAGCCAGCAGCTGTAAATGGCGGAGATGAAAAGTATTCAGTATCAATCCTGATACCAAAAACGGACACTAAGACGATAAATACAATAAAAAAGGCAATCGACGCAGCAAAGCAATCTGGTATTTCAAAGTTTGGTGGAAAGATACCAGCGAGTTTAAAATTACCTCTTCGTGACGGAGACGTAGAACGTGAGGATGATGAAAATTATGCAGGATGTTATTTTATAAACGCAAACTGTAAAACTGCACCGGGTATTGTTGATAAACAACGAAGACCTATTATGGATACGACAGAATTTTACAGTGGCTGTTACGGCCATGCCTCAATCAATTTTTACGCTTTTAACAGTAACGGTAATAAGGGTATTGCCTGTGGGCTTAATAATCTTATGAAAACCCGTGACGGTGAACCGTTGGGAGGCCGCAGCAGAGCTGAAGATGATTTTGCGGGATTGTATAACGATGATGAGGATGACTTTTTAGGATGAGGTACATAAATGACATCAATAAGCATTGATATTGAAACGTATTCAAGTATTGATTTAGTGAAGTCAGGGGTATATGCGTATGCTGATGCCCCTGATTTTAAAATACTTTTATTTGCTTATGCCTTTGATGATGAACCCGTACAGATAATTGATGTGGACATGGGGGAGGCTCTGCCGGATGAGGTAAAAAGAGCCTTGACCGATGAAAATGTAATAAAAACGGCGTTCAATGCAAATTTTGAGAGGGTTTGCATACAAAAGTACTATGGAATAGTGCTTAATCCAGGACAATGGCGGTGTAGTATGGTACATGCTCTTGAATTAGGACTGCCCCAAAGTCTTGCGGGTGTTGCAGATATATTGAATCTTGAACAAAGGAAGGATAAACGAGGAAAAAGCCTTATCGACTATTTTTCTAAACCTATTAAAGTGAAAAAGGATATGTCACAGCTTGAAATAATTGAGGTCGACGGTGAATATCGTCACAGGTCCTATGATGCCCCGGACAAATGGCAGATGTTTAAAGATTACTGTAAACAGGATGTAGAGGTTGAAAGAGCTATTAAAAAGAAGCTGTCACGTTTTCCTGTTAAGGAAAGTGAACAAAAATTATGGGAATTTGATCAAAGCATAAATGACAGGGGCGTAGGTATAGATATTTCATTCGTTGACAAAGCGATTGAATTCAGCAATATTTACGGTGATATGTGCCTTAATGAATTAAGGCGTATTACAGGCATTGAAAATCCTAAATCAGTTGTGCAGCTTAAAAATTGGCTTGAGGAGGAAACGGGTCAAAAAATAGACAGCCTTAATAAAGAGAGTATCAAAGAACTTCTTTTACGTGATATTTCGATGAAGGCAAAGCGGGTTCTTGAACTTAGGTCTTTAATCGGAAAAACATCTGTAACAAAGTATGAGGCTATGAAACGAAGTTTGTGCAGTGATGGGCGAATTAGGGGGCTTTTACAGTTTTATGGTGCAGGAAGGACAGGGCGTTGGGCCGGCAGGCTGATACAGCCGCAAAATCTGCCGCAAAACCATTTAAAAGACTTAGATTACGCCCGTGAAACGGTGAAAACGGGTAATTTTGAGATATTTGAAATGCTGTACGATAATACACCGAAAACGCTGTCTGAGCTTATCAGAACAGCTATTATACCCAGTGAAGGCAGACGGTTTATAGTAGCAGACTTTTCAGCTATTGAGGCGAGAGTGCTTGCGTATCTTGCAGATGAACAATGGAGATTGGATGTGTTTAACGGACACGGGAAAATTTACGAAGCTTCAGCAAGTCAAATGTTTTCTGTGCCTGTTGAAAGTATAAAAAAGGGCGACCCTTTAAGGCAAAAAGGTAAAATTGCAGAACTTGCATTAGGTTACGGCGGTGGAGTGGGAGCTATGAAGAATATGGGTGCATTAAAAATGGGGCTTCAGGAAGATGAACTGCAGCCTATTGTTGATAAATGGAGAAAATCAAATCCCGCAATAACCTCTTTTTGGGAAGCTGTTGAAAGAGCCGCCGTAGATGCTATAGAGGGTAAACCAACGACGATTAAGCACGGAATATCCTTCTTTAAAAAATCAGGTATATTATTTATCAAATTACCATCAGGACGCTGTATCGCCTATGTTAAGCCGCAGATTGGCATTAATAAATTTGGTAAAAGTGCCGTTACATATATGGGTATTAAGGAAAATAAATACCAAAGGCTGGATACATGGGGCGGAAAACTGACAGAGAATATTGTTCAGGCGTTTGCACGTGATTGTCTTGCGGAAAGTATAATAAATCTTGAAGAACATGGGTTTGAGATAAATTTTCATGTGCATGATGAGGTGATCCTTGATGTACCTAAGGGAATGAGCAGTGTAGATGAAATAGTAAAAGTCATGTGTAGAGTACCGAAATGGGCGAAAGGACTTCCACTTAATGCAGACGGATATGAATGTGACTTTTATATGAAGGATTGAGGTGAGAAACGTGATAATAGCAACCGGACAGAGCAGAAAAGCTAAGTTGTGGAAAAACACAAAAATATCATGGGATGAACTTGTGAAACGTCTTTCTACTACAACACGAACAAGTGAAACCCAGGGTGAATATTTTAACATGCAAAAATCACAGCAGGACGATATAAAGGATGTAGGCGGATTTGTAGGCGGTGAAGTAAAGGACGGAAGCAGAAAACAGGGAAGTATAAAAAACAGAACATTACTTACACTTGATGCGGATTTTGCATCAGAAGATTTTATAGATAGTATTTCTATGTTTTTTGGTTTTTCATATTGCATATACTCAACGCACAAGCATACACCCGAAAAACCACGTTACAGACTTGTTATACCCTTGTCAAGACCATGTACACCGGATGAATATGAAGCGGTTGCAAGAAAGACAGCGTATGAAATAGGTATTGATATGTTTGATGATACAACGTATCAGCCCCACAGACTTATGTATTGGCCATCCACCAGTATAGATGGGGAGTATGTATTTGAGCATGAAGACAATGCACCGCTTGATGTAGATGAGTGCCTTAATAAATATGAAGATTGGAGAAACGTTACAAGTTGGCCCGTATCTTCAAGGACAGTAAAGGCTATCGATAGACAGGTAAAAAAGCAGGAAGATCCGACAGAGAAAAGAGGTATTATAGGTGCTTTTTGCCGTACATACAATATATATGATTGTATAGAAAAATATTTACCTGATGTGTATGAAAAATGTAATACAGGTGACAGATATACCTACATTGACGGTTCAAGTTCCGCAGGGCTTGTAGTGTATGAAAACGGCAAGTTTGCGTACTCAAATCATGCCACTGATCCTGCGTCAGCTAAGCTTTGTAACAGTTTTGACCTTGTGAGAATACATAAATATGGTGAACTTGATGCACAGGCAAAGGAAGATACACCGGTAAATAAACTGCCGTCATTTCTAAAAATGTCTGAAACAGCCGCGAAAGATAAGAATGTAAAAATACTTATTGCCAAGGAGAAAACGGAAAGTATTGCGGAGGATTTTGGTGAAGGTGACGGGTGGCAGGCAGATTTGGAGGTTGACTCAAAAGGTAATTTCACGCCGTCACTTGACAATTTAATGCTGATAATGCGTCATGATAGTGAATTAAAATATATATCATATAACAGTCATAGAGACGGTATCGACGCCAGAGGCCCACTCCCATGGGAGCAGATAAAGCCGGGATGGAATGATTCAGATTACGCAGCACTTAAAGTATATATAAACCGTAAATATGGAATATATGCACCTACTAAAACAAAGGATGCGTTAATTACAGCAGCATCGGAAAGGATATATCACCCTATAAGAGAGTATCTTAAAAATTTACCCCAGTGGGATGGAGTAAAGAGAGTGGATACATTATTAATAGATTATTTAGGTGCTGAGGATAATGCCTATACAAGGGCAGTCATACGTAAATCTTTGGTTGCGGCCGTAGCTCGCATTTATCACCCGGGAACTAAATTTGATACTGTATTAATTCTTAACGGGCCGCAAGGTATAGGTAAATCAACTTTCTTTGCACGTCTTGCGGGTAAATGGTTTTCGGATAGCTTAACGGTTACTGATATGAAAGATAAGTCAGGCCCCGAAAAATTGCAGGGATACTGGATATTGGAGCTTGGGGAGCTTGCAGGTATGCGGAAAATGGAGGTTGAAACAATTAAGTCATTTATATCAAGAGTAGATGACAAATACCGTGCAAGCTATGGAATAAGCGTTGAAAACCACCCAAGACAGTGTATCATTGTTGGTTCCACAAACGCAGAAAGCGGCTTTTTGCGTGACCTTACGGGTAATCGTCGTTTTTGGCCTGTAAAGATAACAGGCAAGTGTGATAAAAAGCCCTGGGACATTACAGAGTCTTTGACGGAGCAGATTTGGGCGGAGGCTATGAGCCTGTATAATGATGGTGAAAAACTGTATCTTGAGGGTTTGGAGGCTAAAATGGCAGCAGATGAACAGACTGCGGCACTTGAAAGCGACGAACGTGAGGGAATAGTGCGTACATACCTTGATAAAATGCTACCGGAAAATTGGGGGAGCATGGATTTATACGAGCGAAGAAATTATTTAAATGGTTCTGATTTTGGTGGCGAGGTAAGTGGAAGTATAAGGCGTGAAACAGTATCTAACATTGAAATATGGTGCGAATGTTTTGGGAAAAATCAATCTGATATGAGCAAAAAAGACTCTTATGAAATAGCTGCTATTATGGCTAAGATGGAAGATTGGGAAAAGGGCGAATTACAACGTATGCCTATATACGGACGACAGAGGGTATATGGACGAAGCAAAAAGCCTGGAACAAGCTGAATAATATTTGGAACAAGATATGGAGGATGTGGAACAAGAAAAATCTTGTTCCATAGCTTGTTCCACATCTTGTTCCGTTTGAAAATGGCATAATAAAGCCGTTTAAACGGTATTTGGGACAAGTGGACAAGAATATCTATTGATTTATTTTAAATAGGTATATAGGTAATATATTTATCGCCTGTACGCCTATACGCGTATATATATAAGAATTTTTGTTTCACTTGTCCGCTTGTCGCAAATTAAATTCAGAAAGGGTTTGAGGGCATGACAGAAAAAGCAATCGAAAAGTATCTTGTAAAAAAGACAAAGGAAATGGGCGGACGAGCCTTAAAGTTTGTGTCACCCGGTTTTTCAGGGGTACCGGATAGATTGGTACTGATGCCGAAAGGCAAAATGTGTTTTGCAGAGTTAAAGAGTCAAGGAAAGAAACCACGTCCTTTGCAAAACGGAGTACATAGAATGCTAAGAGATTTAGGTTTTAGAGTTTATGTAATAGATTCTTATATGGGCGTAGAGAAAATGATAAAGGAGATTACAGACGGATGAAATATGTACCGCATAAGTATCAGCAGATAGCACTGGAAAAAATATTAAATACTCCTAAGGTGGGACTTTTACTTGATATGGGATTAGGTAAAACGGTTGTAACGCTTACAGCGATAGAAGATTTAATATATAATCGTTTTGAAATAAGTAAGGTGCTTGTGATAGCACCACTAAGGGTAGCTGAAGATACATGGAGCAGAGAAGCAGATAAATGGGACCATTTAAAAGAATTGCGAATTTCAAAAGTTTTAGGGACAGTATCTCAAAGACGAAGGGCACTTATGCAGGAGGCTGACATATATATTATAAATCGTGAAAATGTAGTGTGGCTGACAAATGAGCTGTCAAGTGTGGGGGACTCATGGGATTTCGATATGGTTGTAATAGATGAACTGTCAAGCTTTAAGTCATCTAAAGCACAAAGGTTTAAAGCACTAAAAAGGTACATAACGCGTTCTAATCGAGTAGTGGGTCTTACGGGAACACCCGCACCAAATGGGCTTATCGATTTATGGAGCCAAATATATCTGCTTGATGGCGGAGAGAGATTAGGAAGGACAATAACCGGCTATCGTGAAAGATACTTTCTTCCGGATAAAAGGAATCAGACTACGGTATTTAGCTATAAGCCTAAAAAAGAATCAGAACAAGCAATATATGATAAAATATCGGATATATGCGTAAGTATGTCGGCTGAGGATTGGCTTGAAATGCCTGAACGTATTGACAGCGTACAGCATGTAAAGTTGTCTACATCGGAGTTTAAAATGTATGAGGAATTTGAAAAGGATCAGTATATGAAATTTATACAGGGTGAAATTACGGCTACTAATGCAGCGGCACTGACTAATAAATTATTGCAATTTGCAAATGGAGCTATGTATTTTGATGATGGCAGTTACACGATAACAAGTGATAAGAAACTTGATGCACTTGCGGAAATAGTGGATACATCACAAGGACAGCCAATATTGTGCTTTTACAGCTATCGTCATGATTGTGAACGTATTTTGAAAAAATTTAAGAATGCGAAAAAACTTTGTGACGCAAATGACATAGAAAAATGGAATAAGGGCGAAATACCATTGCTTCTTGCACACCCTGCAGGTGCTGGTCACGGGCTGAATTTACAGACAGGTGGCAATATTATTGTTTGGTTCGGTCTTACTTGGAGCCTTGAATTATATCAGCAGGCAAATGCAAGGTTGTACAGACAAGGTCAAAAAAATACTGTTATAATACATCATCTTATTACAGACGGTACGGTGGATGCAAGAGTATTAACGAGCCTGCAAAGTAAGAGCGATGTTCAAAATGAGCTTTTAGATAGTTTGAAAGAGAAGTATGGAGGCGGGTTATGACAACAAAAGAATGGCTTAAAAGAGCACAGAATATTGACAAAGAAATAACTGCACTAATTCAGGAACAGAAAAAAGCACTTTTATCTGCCACGAACACTGTAAACAATACAGACAGTGAAAGGGTACAGACAAGCAGAAAAAATACATCTGAAAACAAGTATATAGGGTATGCTGCATATTCCGAACTGATAGATAAGCGTATTGATGAGCTGTATGAGGTTAAACAGGAAATACTCAGCACTATAAACAAGGTTGATGATACAGTGCTGAGGACACTGCTTATAGAAAAATATATTAACTTTCAAACATGGGAGCAGATTGCTTGCAATATGAATTACAGCTATGTTCATGTGGTACATAATTTACATCCAAAGGCTTTAAATGCTGTTTCTAAAATAGTTAATAGTATTTAACATATAATCTGTGATATAGTGTATAGTGAAAACAAAAGGAAACAAGGTACAGGGCGTCAATCGGACGTGACCTCCTTTCTATAAAAGGCGAATCACTGAGATAGTGATGGGAAGAATATCTCTTGATTTAACGGTCGGCGGGGACTTGGATATTCAAAAAATTAAACATAGCAGACAGCTTTACGGCTGTCTGTTTTTATATGCAAGAGTGAGGTGATAAGGGTGACAGACAAAGGCGGACGACCGCTGAAATTTAAGAGTAATAAAGCATTGCAGGAGCGGGTGGACGCATACTTTGAAAGTTGTTTTGAACCCGCATTTGACAAAAACGGAAATCCAATTACAGATTACAGAACAGGTGAGCAGTTAGTATGGCAAACTAAGCCGTTTACAATGGCAGGACTTGCATATTTTCTTGATATTGACAGACGCACGCTTTTAAATTACAGCAAAGATGAAAGGTTTTTTCCCACGATAAAAAAGGCGAAAGCAAGAGTCGAGGCATACGTTGAGGAGCAGTTGTTTCGTCCGCAGATTGCAGCGGGTGTCATATTCAATCTTAAAAATAATTTTGGATGGTGTGATAATCCTCCGGAAGATGAACAGAGTACAGAGGATAAGGTAGCAGACAGGCTAAATGAGGTGTTTGGAAATGCTGACGAAAAAACAAATTGAAATTGTTAAATGTGTACAGCGTGAAAATCCGAAAATTTTAATATGTTCAGGGGCGAAGCGTTCAGGCAAGACGTACGTATTGACATACATATTTTTAGGACATATTGCACGTTATAGAAATAAAGGTTTGTCGTTTATACTCGGCGGTGCTACACAAGCGAGTATCCGCAGAAATGTACTTGACGACATGGAAAACATACTCGGCAAAGAATTAAAACTTGATAAAACAAATGCAATAACAGTATTCGGGAATAAAATATATTGTTTTGACGGTGCAAATGCCGACTCATGGAAAAAAGTCAGAGGTTTTACATCGGCAGGAGCATTTTTAAACGAGGGTACGGCACTGCATAACGACTTCATAAAAGAGGTAATATCACGTTGTTCTTATGAAGGTGCGAGGGTGTACATAGATACCAATCCTGAAAATCCTATGCACAGTGTAAAGGTAGATTATATTGATAAAGACGGACAAAAGCTTGACAGCGGGCAGGTAAATATACGTGCTTTTAATTTTACTCTGTTTGATAATACATCACTTTCAAAGGAATATGTTGAAAGCATTATAAAAGCAACACCGTCGGGAATGTATACTGACAGGGACATATACGGCAGGTGGGTTACGGCGGAGGGGATTGTGTACCGTGACTTTACGGAAGATTTATATATTAAAAGTATCGACACTTTAAACTTCACGTCATTTTTTGCGGGGGTAGACTGGGGATATGAGCATTATGGAGTGATAACGGTGTTCGGCGAAACGGACAACGGTGATGTTGTGTTGGTAAAGGAATTTGCGTCACAGCACAGGGAAATAGAATATTGGGCTAATATCGGAAAAACGATAAAGGATACTTACGGAGATATACCGTTTTACTGTGACACAGCAAGACCGGAACATATACAGCGTTTTCGCCGTGAAGGTTTGCGTGCGAGAAATGCAGATAAATCGGTGCTGTCGGGGATAGAACAGGTTGCAAGACGTTTTAAAATGAAAGCACTAAAAATATATAGACCGAACGGCATAAAACTTAGGTTTTCCGAAGAAATACAGATGTATGCTTGGAATGAGAAAACAGGTGAGCCTATAAAGCAGTATGATGACTGCTTAGATAGCGTTAGGTACGCAATATACACTCATTATGGCGACAGAAAAGCAAGAGTTATAAAAAGGAGTGAGCTTGATTTATGATAATAGATGAAAGCACTGTAAAGGACGGTATAAACGAAACGTCTATGCCGCTTTTATCAAAGCTTATTGAAAGGCACATGCAACAAAAAGGACGTTACAGACGTCTTGGCGACTATTACAGAGGAAAACACGTTATTTTAGACAGACAGCGTTCAAGTCAAGGCGTGGCAAACAACAGAGTTGTATGTAACCATGCAAAGTATATTGTCGATATGTCATCGGCTTATTTGGTCGGTAATAAGGTTACATATACAGCAGATGACGGCTATGATATAACGCCTCTTATAAATGAATACGACACCCAGGACATAGCAAACCTTGACAATGACATAGTAAAGAGTATGGGTATATTCTCAAGGGGATATGAGCTTGTATATGCTGATGAAAACAGTAAGCCCAGAAGTGTTATGATAGACGCTGAAAACTGTTTTGTTGTGTATTCGGCAACGGCACAAAAAACACCGCTTTTCGGTGTGTACTACTATAAAAAGTACGACGTTGACGGAAACTGTATAGGTATTGTGTGTTATGTGTATGACAGCTATACAATATATACCTTTGAAAGTGTGCAGGATAACTGGCAGTCAATGACACTTACAAATAAAATACCTCATTATTTCGGCGGTGTACCATTAATTGAATATGAAAATAACAGGGAAGGTCAGGGTGATTTTGAACAGCTGATTCCATTAATTGACGCATACAACGTACTGCAATCGGACCGTATAAACGATAAGGAGCAGTTTGTTGATGCGTTTTTGTTTTTGTCGGGAATAGACCTTGACAGCGAGCAAGCGAAAAAACTTCGTGAGGAAAGAATACTCATGGGCTATGAAGGTGCTGATGCAAGGTATCTTGATAAGATTATGAGAGAAAACGACATTGAAATACTTAAAAATTCCATTAAAGAGGATATACATCGTTTCAGTCAAGTACCTGACCTTTCCGATGAAGCCTTTGCAGGTAATCTTTCAGGTGTAGCGATAAAGTACAAGCTTATGGGCTTTGAGCAATCAACGAAGAATAAAGAACGTTATTTTGCAAAGTCGCTTAAAAAACGTTTAGAGCTTTATATAAACTTCCTTTCACTTACAAAAAGTATGGAGAAAATACCGGTTCACAAAATAGATATTGCATTTACAAGAAATCTTCCCGTAAATGAACTTGAAGTGTCGCAGATGATACAAAACCTTACAGGAGTAGTTACGAACGAAACACTTCTTACACAGCTGTCATTCGTAAACGATCCGAAAGAGGAAAACGAAAAGCTTTCAAAGGAACGGGAAGAAAAGTCTGTAAGCCGTATCAGAGAAGTTGAGGAAATGGCGGCAGGGGGAATGTGGCAGTGAATATCACATTTGACGGACTTGACGGAGTAATATCCTCCCTTGAAGAAAAGGCAGGAGAAATTATAGCAAGAGCCGAAAGGGGAATAGCACTGGGCGGCAAAGAAGTTGAGGGCGAGGCAAAGGCACTATGTCCTGTTGACACAGGTGAGCTTAGGCAGTCTATTACTTCACAGCCCGACGGTTTAACGTGTGACATAGGTACAAACAAAGAATATGCAATGTATGTTGAGTTTGGAACGTATAAGATGGCACCGCAGCCGTACCTTGTACCGTCACTTAAAAACAAGGAAGACGATGTTATAGATATAATAAAGGACGCAATAAATGGATAGTGAAAAGTATTGGGAAGATGCAGCTTTAAAGCGTGCTGTTATGATAGAAGAAGGTGCTGTCGTAACGACTGAGCAAATTTTAAAGCTGTATAACGAGGCACTTGAAGATATTGAAGCAGAGATTAAAACAATAAAATCAAACTTTCAGCGTAGGTTCGGCATAGATAACGAAACGGCGGAGTATTTTCTGACAGAATCACAGCAGGAAGAAAACCTAAAGAATTTAATCATAGCACTCCAAACGGCACCGAACGATAAAGCAAGGGCGGATATTTTAGAGTACATACAACGTGACGGCTTGTCGGTGCGTGCGTATGCGTCAAGAATTGAGCGGTATAAGGCTACCAGCACGGTTATATATTCCCACATTAAAAAGCTTGCTTCAGAGGAAACAAAGGCACTTGAAAAGTCCCTTAAAAATACATACAAAGAAAGCTACTACGGACTTGTGGACGATACGGCAAAGGGACTTGACGTGGGTATTAACTTTTCTATTCTAAATGACAGAGCAATAGATGAAGCTGTTGGGGCAAAGTGGCATGGTAAACGATTTTCCGAAAGGATATGGGAAGATACTGACAGATTGGCGGCTAAGTCCCAGGAGCTTATAACAAAAGCACTTATGACCGGCGAATCAAACACTAAAACATCAAGGAAACTTGCGGACCTGTTCGAGGCAGAAAAGTACCACGCAACAACACTTGTACGCACTGAAACGGCACATATTCATGCACAGGCTGATTTAAAGGCTTATAAGGATTTAGGTATAGAGGAATATAAGTACCTTGCAACACTTGATTATAAGACGTGCAGTCGTTGTCAGCCCCTTGACGGAATGGTGTTTAAAAGGGGCGAGGCAAAGGAAGGTGTAAACTTCCCTACAATGCACCCAAGATGCAGGTGTACAACAACGGTTAATATGGACTATAAAGGAAGGCGTGCAAGAAATCCGCTTACAGGTAAAAATGAAATTGTTGACGGCAGTTTAACGTATAATGACTGGATAAATGGACTTACAACAGAGGAGAAAAACGCCCTTGATATTGCAAGGAAAAAGGACAGTAACAAGGCAGCTGATAAGGTGCAGTATGAGAAGTATAAAAATGTTTTAGGTACGAAAGTAGTCGGACGTTCATTTGACAAATGGCAAAATACGAAGTATAATGATAAAGAGAAGTGGGCGAGCATAAAAGAATTATACGATTATACTTTAAATCCGTATTTGCAAAATAGGCTTGATTATATCTTGCCAAACGGTGAAAAAGATTTTATCCCGAGTAAAACAATTATAAATAAAGTTACAACAATAGCCGGTAATGGTCATAAGACAGCAATAAGAGTAGAACAAAGATTGATAGATAATTACGGCGGAAATCCCGGAGAATGGAAAAAACAAGCAGGGAAAATAGTAAGTGCAAAGTATGAATTTGACGTACATTGGTATGAGCTTAACGGTGTACAGTATGACGCGAAATTGAAGCATAGAGGTGATAAAAAATGAAATTAAAATATATAGGTGAAAGTTTTGGAGTTGACAGCCTTACAAACGGTAAAATATACGAAGCAACTGACGAGGGGGATTTTTACAGAGTCATAGATGACAGCGGAGAGGATTATTTGTATTCACGAATAAATCCAAGACCGCTTGATGGTTCAAGTCCCGGAGGTAGATGGGAAATCGTTGAAGAATAAGCACGTTTTAAAACGTGCTTTTTTAATGCAGTGAAAGGTGGTGATAATGTGGTAATAGTCACTAAATACACATAGAAGAAAGGTAAGGTGATCTAAGTATCTCCCTTTAAGACGTGGGGTTATACGTCTTATTTTTATACAAATTTTTAAAAGGAGAGTAAGACTTATGGATAACGTGAACGCAATGTCAGGGGGCCAAGTAAGTGGGGCAAACGGCACAGATGGACAGACTACAAGTGTACAGACAAATGGTGCGAACGGCACAAGTGTACAGACAAATGGTGCAGCAATGCAGAACGGCAATCAGATGGGGCAAGAGGTAATCAAGACTTACACACAAGAGGACTTTAACAAGGCTTTGACTGCTGAAGCTGATAAGCGTGTAAATTCCGCATTGGAAAATGCAAGGGCAAAATGGGAAAAAGAATACAACGAAAAACTACAAAAAGAAAAAGACGAGGCTGCAAGACTTGCGAAGATGTCAGCAGAGGAGAGAGAAAATGAGGAATTTAATAAAAGAGTAAAGGACTTTGAGGAAAGGGAAGCAAAGTACAACAGGGAAAGACTTGAATTTGAATGTACAAAACAGCTTGCATCTGAAAAGTTACCCGTTGAGATGTCCGAAATGCTTACAGGTTCTGACGCAGAGAAAACAAAGAAAAATATCGAAACATTTAAAGCGGTATTTTCAAAGGCGGTAGAAAATGCCGTAACAGAAAGGCTCAAGGGAGCGACGCCGCCGACTAAGACAAAACAGGACGAGAGCGATCCTTTTTTACAGGGATTTAGCGGAATATGAAAGGAATGATTTTAAATGGCGATTAACTATGCAAGTAAATATGCACAGAAGATTGATGAACGCTTTAAAATAGGAGCGGTTACCAATCCTGCAATTAACAACGATTATGATTTTATCGGTACAAAGACGGTAAATGTTTACAGTCTGCCTACCGCAGAAATGAATAATTATCAAAGAACAGGTGCAAACAGATACGGCACACCGGCAGAGCTTGAAAACACAGTACAGGAGCTTACTCTTTCACAGGACAGAAGCTTTACATTCACCATTGACAGAGGTAACTATAACGATACACAGATGTCAAATAGTGCAGGTGCGGCACTTCAAAGACAGATTGATGAGGTGATAATTCCTGAACTTGACATTTACCGTCTTTCTAAAATGGCGGCAGAAGCAGGAACGACTGCAACATTAGCCGTAACAAAGGACAATGCCTATGAGGTACTTCTTGACGGTACAGTTGCACTTACTAACGGCAAAGTACCGGAAAGCGGCAGAGTAGCTTATGTGTCAGCGGCTTACTACAAACTTATTAAACTTGATCCGAACTTTATCAGACAGTCTGACCTGTCACAGCAGACACTAATAAAGGGTAAAATCGGAGAGGTAGACGGTATTTCAATTATTGTAGTACCTGACAGTTACTTGCCTGAAAATACCTCGTTTATCATTACCCACAAGATTGCAACTGTGGCACCGGTTAAACTTTCAGAGTATAAAATCCACGATAACCCTCCCGGTATAAACGGCTGGCTTGTTGAGGGCAGAGTGTATTACGACGCATTTGTGCTAAACAACAAGAAAAAGGCTATTTATGTTCATAAAACAGCCTAAAGGAGTGACTTACTATGAAACTTGTAAAGAATGGAGTCACTTTTGACGTTAAAAGTGACATACAGATAAATGCTTTTTTATCATCGGGATATAAAAGAGCAGATGAAGATGTTATTGAAGCAGTACCAGAAGAAACAACTGAAACAGCGGAAGCAGCAGAAAACGTAGAAGAAAAAACGAAAAAGCGAGGTGCTGCAAATGGAGACAGTAAACAGTGATTCGTTAGTGACACTAAAAATGCTACTTGGAATAGAGGACAATGAGCAAGATAGCTTGTTGTCCTTTTTAATTGAGGATACGGAAAATCTTATATTGGGATATTGTCGCCTTGAGATTATGCCACGTCAGCTTGAAAGCCTTGTACCTGTTATTGCAGCAGATATGTACAGGGCGAAATGCTACGGCAATATTGCTGTGCCGTCAGATATTAAAAGTATATCCCAGGGCGAAAGGTCGGTAAGTATTGAAACGAAACGTCCTGACGATGAAAGCATACTTAAAAACTACTTTAAGCGTTTAAATCCATTTAGGAATGTGAAAGGACGTGTTCCCAGTGATATTGGATAATGTATTTGACAGATTTAATAACACTGTCATGGAAATAGTAGAGCTTACCGATTACAACGACTATGAAAATACATATAACAAGGTCACCTTAGGGACAGTAAACGGCGATTTACAGCCCTACAGCGGTGAACTTTTAATGCGTGATTACGGACGTAATAAAGAGTGTCAAAAACGCTTTTTCTGCGGTCAAAACAGCAATATACAGGAAGGTGTATATCTTAAAGCAGAGGGCGTGTATTACATGGTGGTGTACGTCGCAAAGTGGGACATGGGACTTACGGTGATGCTTAAGGAGGTAAATATATGATTGACGTAAATACACAAATACGTGAAATACTTAAAAATGTACCTTCTGTCGCTGTCACGTTCCATTCACCCAATAAAGCAAATAAACTGCCCGTCATATCGTATTACGAGCTTGCCACAGTGACAGGGCTTTGCTATGACAACAGGGAGCAGGGACAAAAATCAAGCGTGCAGATAGATATATTTGCAAAGAGCGGTGCGGATTGTTCAAAAATTGCGATTGAAGTGAACAAGGAGATGCAAAATGAAGGCTGGTACAGAGAACTTTCAATGGACCTTCCGCCCGAGGAAAACGTATATCACAAAACAATGAGATTTAGCAAAAATATATATTTTACGGAGGAATGATATTATGGCATTAACAAACAAGAAACCATTACCAACAATAGGTGTAGATAAATACACATTTTTCCCTCTTACAGAGGATACAGCAGAAGGTGCAACTTACGGCGAAGCGTACAGCCTTAAAGGTACAGTCGAGATTTCACCGACAGACAGCGGCGGCAGTGATGTATTTGACGCCGATAACGGTGCTTATGAAACATCAAGCTATATCGAAAAATTAGGTCATGAAATCACAAACGCAGATATACCGCCGGAAGTAGACGCAATGTGGCGTGGACTTGAACGCAAAAACGGACTTGTGACAGTAGGCAATGACACAAAAACAGTGTATTTTGCCGTTGCGTGGAGAATTTTAAAATCTGACGGTACGTATAGATATGTAAGATACCTTAAAGGTTCTTATAGCTTTGCTTCAAACGTGGGCGGTAAGACAAAGCCGTCAAGCGGAAGCATTGAAAGACAGACTGCGAAGGCTACATATACAGCTATTCAGCGTGACTTTGATAATATGTACTATGAGTATATTGACGAAACAGAGCTTCCTGAGGGTTTAACAAAGGAAGAGTTTGAGGAAAACTGGTTTACAGATATGAATTATTACCCTGCCGGTAAACTTGGAACGCTTTCTGTAAATTCTTCGGCAGGCACTTCAGGAAATACCGTTATAACTGTAACCCCTTCGCCGCAGGAAGGTAACAAGCTTGTGTATAAGACAGACGAAAGCACAGCACCAACAGTTTCTTATGATGAGGTTTTGTCTGATTGGACAGAGTTTACAAGCGGTGATGAGATTACTGCAACAACAGGTCATAAAATCACTGTTGCGGAAGTGACTGCGGAAAACAAGGCTGTAAAATCCGGCAGTGCGGATATTGTGTCAGGTGAATAAGTCGTAACAGAATTTTAAATTGACAATGCTAAGTGAATGACATAAAATAAAAATGGCTTACTAAAAGCCTTGGTATATGGGAGCGGTGGCGGCTCTGTTTCGGAAAGGAAATACAATGAGCGAAAGTACATTGGTTTTAATCATAATTCTTTTGCTTGTATGGATAATAAAGAAATAACCGCCCTACTGCAATAGGACGGTTATTGGGTAGAAAATTTTTTCTACATATAACAAAATTCTATTAAGTAGAAACAGGCTGTTTGCCGTTTCCTTATACCTAAATTATATCAAAAGTAAATAAATATGTCAAGGCACATTGCAGTTTATGTAATGTGCTGTTTTTATGCAATTTTTTAGGAGGATAAGCTATGCAGAGAGTGCTTACATTTGTGTATAAAAAGAAAAAGTATGTTTCAAAACCGTGGAATTTTCAGGCGGTGTGTCTTATAAATGCAAAACAGGCTGAGTCAAAAACTGATAAGGTTGATGTGCTTGAAACGTGCCGTGATGCAGTTGATTATCTGTTCGAGGGTACAGAGGCGACGCAGGATATTTTAGATGCGGCTGTATCGTCAAAGGTAAGAATGTGTAACGAGGTTTTTCGTTGGTTTATAGATGACCTTACGGGAAAAAACGAGGAAAGCCTGCAAGAGGACGAGCAGGCGGAAAACTAAGTGACCTTTACGGTGTTATGTTTAGAAATTATAGAATACTTCCGTCAGAAATAGCAAAGCAGGACCCGAAACTTCTTTTTTGTATGCTTGACGATTTAGGCGGAGATGAGGAATATGGCGGAGATGATCCGTATCTTAAAATGTTTTACGGATTATAGGGAGGTGAATTTGTTTGGCAGATACAGTATCGGAATTAGTGGTGCGAATAACAGGTGATGCGTCTGATTTGGAAAGTGCCATAAAAGACGTCACAAAAGAACTTAGTACACTTGAAAAGGCACAGGGTGGCAGCGTTACAGCAAACGGCAAGGCTACTCAAGGGCTTAGTTCTTATCAAAAACAGATGGAGAAAGTGAAAACCACACTTGATTCAAGCCAAAAATCATTGACAGAAACAAAAAAAGCCTATGAGGAACAGAAAAAAGCCGTAGAAGATAATGCTAAAACACTTAGCACTAAACAAAAAAGTCTTGAACGGCTTATTGCAACAAAGCAAGATGAAATAAAGTCCTTTGAACAGGCTAACACCGTAGTAAACAAGGGCAGTGTTGCATATAAGGATAACTTAAAGGCTATACAGTGGACAAAAGATGAACTGGAGCAGTTAAAGGCAGAACATAGAGATGTTACAAAAACTATACAGGAACAAAATGCCGCACTTGAAAAAAGTAAGAAGGCTTATGATAACGCACAGTCTGTTGTGGAAACTGCGACAAAGCAGTATAAAGAATATGAGGACGGTTTAAAAGCTGTACAAAAAGCACAGGACGCTAAAGACTGGCAAGAAGCAGGGAAAAGCATAACAGAAGTAGGTGACAGTATTGACACCATAACTAAACCTATTCAATATGCGGCGGTAGGACTTGCGGCAGGCGGTGTGGCGGCTGCAAAGTTTGCGATGGACTTTGAGGACAGTTTTTCAGGTGTGGAAAAAACTGTTGAAGGTACGCCTGAACAGATAGATAAAATAAAGCAAAGCATAATTGATATGTCCACCGTCGGACTTAACGGAAAAAGTGCAATACCGCTTACTACAACACAGCTTAACGAACTTGCGGCAGCAGGAGGACAGCTTGGTATACAGACTGATAACATAGCGGATTTCACGGAAGTAATGGCACAGATGGGAACGGCTACAAACCTTGTAGGTGAACAGGGAGCATCGACAATGGCACGCTTCCTAAATGTCATGAACATTGGACAGGGAGAGATACGCAATGTCGGAAGTGCCATAGTAGACCTCGGAAATAACAGTGCCACTACTGAAGCGGAGATTGCCGCAATGGCTCTTAGAATGGGTAAAACGGGTCAGACTGTCAGAATGAGCGGTGCTGACGTATTAGGTTACAGTGCGGCACTTTCAAGTTTAGGCGTTGAGGCAGAGCTTGGCGGCAGTGCTGTCGGTCGTGTGTGGCTTGATATTGAAACGGCGGTTGCGCAGGGCGGAGCGGAGCTTGAAGCCTTTGCAAAGTACAGCGGTAAAAGTGCGGAAGAATTTAAGCAGCAGTGGAACAGCGATAGTAAAGGTGCATTTAACGGACTTTTACAGGGACTTACCACAGCCGAAAACCTTACACTTGCCCTTGATGACTTGGGTATAAATAATACACAGGATTTACAGGTAATGCAAGCACTTGTAAACGGATATGATTTAGTAACGGAAAGCGTTGAAAGGGCAAATACGGCGTATTCGGACAATACAGCACTGCAAGAGGAATTTGATAAAAAAGCACAGACAACAGCTTCTCAGCTACAAATAACAAAGAATAATGTAGTTGAAGCGGCAAGGGGCATAGGTGAAACACTTCTGCCGACAGTTAAAGACGTTAGCGGTGGAGTAGCGGAATTTGCACAAAAACTTGCGGCAATGAATGACGAGGAGAAGAAGGCTGTTGTAAACAGCGGACTTACTGTTGCAGGTATGGGTGTAGTAGCGAAGACATTTACTACAGCCACGAAATTCGTAGGAGAGTTTACAGAAGCTTTAGGTACTATTGGTGCAGGGAATGTTTCACTTGCGGGCACGTCAAAGATACTTTTAACAGCGGGAGCAGCAATGGCACCCGCTATAGCACCAGCGGTAGTAGTGGCTGGATATAAGGTCATAGCTGAGCATGTAACAGAAGCTATAGAAAATAATGCAAAATTAGGGCAAAGCTACAAAGAATTATATCAAACGTGGGAAGAAGCTGATAGCAAGTCGGAATATATTTCTTCTTTGCGTGATGAATATACAAAGTTAAAATCATCAATTTCAAGTGGAGCGTTAAGCGGCGAAGAACTCGAAAGTGCAAAGAACCGTACAAACGAAATTATTAACGAAATAAAAAGCCTTGTAAGTGATGATACTATCAAATTAATGATAGATACAGGGGATTATGAAGCCGCACTTGATGCGGCAGTGCAGGAAGCTGAAACTTCTGCCGAAATTATTAAAAACAAGCTAATTGCAACAGATTCAAAGTCTGCTCAAAAAGCAGTTTCAGAAGGGTATGATGCAGTAGAAAAGGGTAGTTCGTATGGGACTGATTATATTCAGCAACAAAATGATATGATGATGTGGCTGCAAACTGCTACGGACTATAAAAATCGATACAGGGCTATCATAGAAGAAATGAATGATGCGTATGAAGACGGTAGCAGCGAGCGAACTAAGGTAGCAGCAGAAGAACGCCAGTCATTAATAGATGAAATGCAAAGCAGCGGTTTTACAGAAGCGTATGAGGCAATGACAGGCAGTCAGTTTAAATTTTCAGATATGGATGAGTTTGTCGGACAAATAGATAATGTAAGACAGGCTTATATGGATTTAAGCGGTACTATACAGTCAATGGATGAACGTGCGGAAAACGGACGAAAATCACTTGCTGCTATGGCGGAGTTTGCACAAAACAGAGCCTTGCAAATGAACGGATTTGACAGTATTGATGAGGTGTTTGAAAGCGGAGCGAATGCTGTTGGAAACGTTAGAACTGAAATTGCGTCAATGATGAGTGACTGGGGTTTCGCTAATGAAGATATTGCAGCACAGATTGCTTTATTTAGAAATGGTTTTAACAGCTTGCAAAGTGCGATTGATAATAACGCTCTCGATGCAGTTATATCAAATTTTATTCAGGAAGGTCATAATCTTGGAATGACAAGCAGTGAAATTGTCCAAAAAGCTGCATTAATGAAAAACGGTTTTTCTGATGTGCAGCAGGCTATTGCCTCAGGAAATATAAACGGAGTTATAAATGACCTTGGTAGGCTTGGCGGTGACATGGGCATGAGTGTTGAACAAGTTGATGCACTGGCACGCAGTATGGGTTTAATTCCTGATGATAAACATATTGAAATTACAGCTGAAGGTGATTATTCAATAATTGAAGGTGCTGCGGAGAAAATCAAAGAACTTGATACAGAAAATGTACATGTATATGTCAATGCAGAGGGTGATATAAGTGTCCTTAACCAAGCAACAGGAGAAACTCAAAATTTACAGGGCATGGATGCAGTATCGCTGCAAGTGAATGCGGACGGTAATATTGATGTGCTAAACACAGCAGGAGATAAGATTGCGGAGATTAAAAATGACCCGTCTGCTACAATAACAGTAAATACGGAGTTAGGAGAAACACCGGAAGAGGCACCACCGGTAGATGGCAAAGCAAATTTTGAATTAGGTGAATCACCGACAGAAGTACCTGATGCAACAGGTAAAGCAAACTTTGAATTAGGTGATTATCCTACCAGTATTCCTGCGGTTACAGCAACAGTAAATGTAAAGTATGAACAAAAAGCAAAAGGTACGCAAAACTTTGAGGGCGGTTTGGCAATGGTAAACGATGAGAGGGGAATATCGGACCCTCGAGAGCTTATAGTTGACAAAGGTCAAGCCTTTATCCCAGAGGGGCGTGACGTAATACTTCCACTGTCTAAGGGTGCAAAGGTATATACAGCAAGTCAAACAAAGGCGATTATGTCCGGCATAGGAATACCACGTTATGCGGAGGGAAAAAACAATTCCGACGCATTCACCGAGGCAAGGGACAACTGGAATCACTACACAAATACACATGCAGTTACAACATCACAGGAGCTTGAGAAATGGGTTGAGTTTTCAGAGCAGTTTAAAGACAACATAAAGGACGTATGGGACATAGAAGAGAAGATATTTTCCCTTACACAGAAACGTACTCAAGAACTTAACGAGCAGTCAAAGGCTTACATAGTAGAACGAAGTGCATTAAACGACTGGAACGATGTAGGCGACAGTCCTATTGACGCATTTAACAGGGTAAAGGAGCGTAATTTAGCAGAAGTCGAAGCAGGACGTCAGACATGGGAAGAATACAATAAAACCATGTCAGATATAGGTTCAAGTATGTATGATGACAGAATATCACAGTCTGAAAAGTGGCTTGAGCATGAAGAAAAATATAACGGACTTACCGCGGCGGACTATATTGCAGGCTTAGAACGCATGAAGGCGTATACCGAAGAATATTACGCAAACGGACTTATCTCATATCAGGAATACGCAGAAGGTATGCAGGAGATAAATGACGATATTGCGGACAAGACGCAGGAAATGAATGCTGCGGAGTTTTCTGCATGGCAAAAGGATGCCGATACGTGGCAGAAAATGCGTAATACTTATGGTGACTGGGACGAGTACGGCGACAGCGAAGAAGCATTTATAAAACGAAAATTACAGCGTATTCAGGAGTTTTACGATGCAGGTAAGATAAGTTTTGAGGAGTATATTGACTATACAAATGAGTACAGCATGGAGCTTTATAATGCACAGACAAGCCTTTATGATGACATGCTCCAAAAACAGCAGGATTATATATCATCTGTAAGAGAGGAGTTTTCCGCACAGGAGAAGGAGCTTCAGGACAGCTGGACTGTTGCAGACAGACAAACGGACATGGCAGACGTGCAAAGTCAGCTTGATATATACGCAGGAGCAGTAACGGACAGAGGTCAAGAGAAGTACAAAGAGCTTCAAGAGCAAATGAAACAGCTGCAAAGGGATGAGGAACTTTACCAGCTGCAAGTTAAAAATAACGCTGTAATAGAAGGACTTGAAGAAGATTACAAAATACTTGAGGAAAATAAAAAGACAATACTTGAGAATATGCGTAATGCGAATATCAATATCGAAGGTTACGTCGATACAATTTCTACAAATATTGATGAAACAGGCGGACAGGTTGTAAATCTTCTTGAAAATATTTTAAGTACGTTCGGTAATTTGAAGGTTGAAAATACCACCAATTATAACGATATGAAAAATGTTGTAAACAATATAAGTCAGCTGTCTCCTGAAGAAATGCTGGATGTTCTTAACGCGTTAGTAGGATTGTAGGAGGTTTAATATGCGAAATGGTTTAAAATTTAACGATAAACATACAAGTGAATTTGCAGGGGTGACGGTCAGGACTAAAGACCGTCCCATATTCCCGTCAGTCAAAGAATCAGTGCAGGATGCGGAAGAAATGAACGGTGAATATGATTTTACCGATGTATCGGGGCATGAGTATTTCAGTACACGGAAATTTCAGATTGAATTTACAGTTACAGCGGATAAGCTCAGCGAACTGCAAAAGAAATTATCAGCTGTAAGCCGTTGGTTTAAAGGACGCGGAACGCTCATATTTGACGATATTCCGCTTGTAAAATGGAATGTAAGGATAGTTGACAGCGTGTCATATATGCCCGAAAACGGCGGCAAAAAAGCCGTTTTGTCGGTAACATATAAAGCAATGCCCTTTTCGGATATGATATTTAATGTTATAGACGGTCCGTGTTTGGATGATGTGGTTGAACTTGACAGCAATATACCTCTTGATGCGGAAGAATATTTTACGTTTAACGGCACAGGCACATATCGAAATGTACCAAACATAGGTGATGTGCATGTAAGACCTGTTATAACAGTCACAGGTGCGACAGGAACGATGAGCATTTCCTGTAACGGTGTAAAAATATCTGTTGCAAGTACAGGAAGCTTTGTTATTGACTGCTCAAAAGAGCAGGTTTACAGCGGAAACACAAACCTCATGGGTAAAACAACAGGTGAATTTTTTGAACTTGCTCCCGGAAAAGATAATACAATTACTGTTTCCGGAAATGCAACTGTGCAGATAAATTACGCACCGAAATTTTTGTATAGTGCTGATACGACTGAAATAGATTGGGGTGATGAATAATGCCATTTAAATTACATGAATTTAACGAAACAGAATTTGACGGCGGTTGTCTTGCGTATCTTAGCAAAGCGCATAACGTAGCCGTTACAGAGAATTTACAGCAGCCGCACACGTTGTCCTTTGAATATCCTATGGACGATGAAAAATGGAAAATGATAACGGAGCACCGTATTGTCACGGTTGAGGGACAGGCGTATCGTCTTACAGATGTTTCACGGCAGTATAATAAAAGCAGAATACTAAAAGCAAATGCGGAGCGAATATTTTTTGCCGATGCACGCAGACATCATCTGCCGACTATCGGCAACGATACAGACCTGACAAAGACAGTGGGAATACCTCCGTACACCGCAAATTCCACAATAGGAGTTGACCCTTATGTGGTAATATCCGAGGCGGTTAAAGGTACAAAGTTTGAGTTGATTCCTGAAAGTGAGCTTAAAGAAAAGGGTATGACACGAATAGGGGCTGACGGAGTTAAAATTGATTTCTTCCCGACTGATAAAATTAACGCTTACGATGTTATAACGTCTGTTATAGATACAATCGGATACGGTGAGATTTATATTGACAACTACCGCTTTGCAGTTGTGGAACGAATCGGCGTTGATAACGGTATGAGGCTGTCGCTTACAAAGAATTTAACGAGCCTTACTGTTAAGAGAGCCACAAACGAACTGACTACTCGCTTGTATCCGTACGGTGCAGATGATTTAACAATAAGCTCCGTAAACGGCGGAGTGCCGTATATACAAAGTGATGAGGCGGCAAAAAAGTACGGAATTATGGAAGGCTATATGGATTACAGCGACTACACCGACCCTGAAAAAATAAAGGCTCATGCCACATGGGATTTAATGGGCGAGGGTAACGATTACAGACTTGATACACCGCAGCTTACTATTACGGGTGATGTTGTTGACCTTAGTAAGCTTGCAGAGTACGGAGATTTTGAAAAAATCGCCTTAGGTGATACGGTGCATGTGTATGAAGATGAAACGGTTCATCATAAGCGTATAATCAATATTACATATTATCCGTACAGTGCAAAACAGCCGAATGTAACAATAGGTGTACCGAGCAATACGAACCGCTTTTATGCCGCATGGTATAAGGGTAAGCTGTTTAAGGTGATACAGAAAAACCACGGCAAGGATAATAAGTTTAAAACGACATACTTCACAGGTACATTAAACAGTACACAAAATCCCGTACAGTCAGCGAATAAACAATTATTATTAGACGGAGATTTGCTTTATATTGAAGATGATAAAGGCAGGAGACGAGTAAATCTCGGCAATATGGACGGTGTATTTGTGTTTGAGATGTTTAATCAATTAAAAAAGAAAACTATATCTATGGACGAGGACGGTAACGTCACTATAACAGGAATATTCTCCACTGGCACAGATGACGAAGCACGGACTGTTATTGATAAGAATGGTATTCAAAGTTATGACGCTGACGGAAACCGCTACGGTCTGTGGTGTAATGAACCAAGTAGCAATGATAAAAGATATGCGGATCTTAAGTTGTACTATAACGGACAAGAGGCATTTCAGGTATATAACGGAATAAGTGAGACATCTATAAAGTTACAGGGGAATACAATTTTATATGGTGGAAACGGAGCTACACATGGTACTGGCACATGGAAATTTCAACAAGGTGCAAGCGGAACATTTCAGACAACAGACGGAAAAACGGTAACAGTTTCAGGCGGTCTTATAACCGATATTTCATAAAAATATTTACAAATATTTTCCTTTGTGATACAATTTAGGTATCACAAAGGAGGTATTTTTATGAAAGGAAATATTAAAAGTTTTATATGCGGTATGCTTGTAATGGGGGTTATATCAAGTGTAGCTGCTATTGCGGCTGATAACTGGCAAACAATAAATGTATTGCCAAATACAATAAAGGTTATAGTTGACGGCAAGGAAGTGCAGGCTGATAATTTCTTGTACAACGATACAACATATCTGCCTATAAGAGCCGTCAGTGAAGCGTTAAACATGGACGTACAATATGATAATGCCACAAGCACCGCAACAATATCAGAAAAGAAAGAAGATGATACTGTGGTAATAACAAGTAAATATACACCACCCGAAGAATATATAAACGATGCGATATACTTTCAAAAACAAAATGATATTTGGTATGCTTGTATAGATTATATAAACGATTACATATTCAATAAGGGCTATAAGATGGAATGGGATTCAGAAAAAGAATGTATGACTATACTAAAAGATGATATAGAAATTTACAGCAAAGTAATTACATTCAAAGTTAATGATTTATATGCAATCCCTTATGACCAGTTTGTAGAGGAAATAGAACCATTGTTGAAGTAAATACAAATGCAAAAGACACCTCTTACGGGGTGTCTTTTGTGTTGGTGTTTTTTCTTTGAGATATAAGAAAACTAAAATAATCTCGCAAGGTTTCCAACTCATTATCTTTTAATGCGGGACTTATATTTACGATTTGAACAAATGCTTCACTTGCGGTCTCGGTTGGATGCAATGCACCCGAAAACATGTTTAAGTTATGAAAATATGAGTTGTCTTTAGGATTATATTCTGGTTCATCAACAAGATAGTTGAGGGAGACATTATAAATCTTTGCTAATTTTTTTAAATTAGTAAGGTTTGGCTCTCGATAACCTTTTTCATAATTACCAATGGCAGAAGCAGTAATTCCTAATTTTTCGGCGACATCCAACATTGATAATCTATGTTGAACTCTAAGCTCTCGGAGCTTTTCGCCTAAAGTTTTATTTGTCATAGTAAATCACCACCTTTGTATAACTATATGTTTTATTTTTGTTACCACACATATTATATAACATAATGTTTAAAAAGTCAAAAGAAATTTATTTAAAACACTTGACAACAAACATAACGTGTGATAATATACACATATCAACACTAAATGTTGAATAAATAAAACAAATGTGTAAGGAGGTGTGCTGTATGAGAGTGTTTAATTTTAGCGTTGAAGATGAGCTTTATAAAGCTGTTAAAATAGATGCAGTGAACGAAGGTAAGACGACTAAACAATACCTCAAAGACGCTTTGACGCATTATTTAAAACAAAAAGAGAAAAAAATAGAATGTTGACACCGCTACCAACGAAAGCAACATTCTAAACTCCAAACAGGATTAAATATATTATATCATAAATTCTCCTGTTTGGCAAGATTAAATTTAAAAGGAGATTTTTATTTATGACAAATGAATTACAAACAAAAGTAGTAACGTTGGACAGTAGAGAAGTAGCAGAATTGATGGATAAACGTCATTCAGATTTATTAAGAGATATTGAAACATACCATAAATACTTGGACAAAAGTCAAAACGCAAAATTGCGTTTTGATGATTTCTTCATTGAAAGTGCGTATCAATCAGGCACAGGCAAAGCCTATAAATGCTATCAAATCACTAAAAAAGGTTGTGAACTTATCGCTCATAAAATGACTGGTGAAAAGGGAACGATATTTTCTGCAGCTTATATAAATCGTTTCCATGATATGGAGGATACCATAAAACAGGCAATTCCTGCTATTGATGCAATTAAAGCACAGGAATTGCAAGCAAAACGTGACAGAGCTACTGCAATGCTTTTAAATGCACAAAATCGTATGATAAAAACATTAATGGCGAATACCGAAGGCAAGAACCTGTCGCAGATAGCAAAAGAAGTTATGGGTATTAAGGCGATTGAGCAAGTCACAGGAAAGAATATGGACGAGTATTTACCTGAATGTGAAAAAATGTACTCTGCCACAGAGGTTGGCAATATGCTTGGAGGCATATCAGCAATGAGAATAGGTCAGACGGCAAATAAGTACGGTTTAAAAAATGATACATACGGTAAAATGGTTATGAGTAAGTCAAAGCATAGTTCAAAGGAAGTTAATCAATTTCTGTATAACGATAACGGAGTACAAAAACTTGCAGAACTGCTTGGTTGTACTGTAAGAACAGCGTAAGGGGGGTATTGTGATGAACAATGAAAGAATTGAAAGCTTATTTTTTGGATACGCAGGAACAGACGAATACGAAAATTCGCAAGACCGTCAAAATTTATCGGAGGAACAAAGACGGATAGACCGAAAAATTAAAAAATTGATTGATAAAGAAAGTATGATTATCATTACAGACTTGATAGCAGACACAGAATCTATCAGCGAACAATACGGTTTCGTTATGGGGTTTAAGTATGCAATTCGACTTATGAGTGAGTGTTTCAATCCAATGCAAAATAATACATGACTTAAAAGCACCTTAAAAGGGTGCTTTTTTAATACGTGAAAAGAGGTGAAAACATGTACAGACGAATACCGCCATAGCACGCACAGGCGTGTTTTTTTATTGTCAATAGGAAATATTGATTTTCGATGTAGAAATGTTAAATGTTTTAAAAAGATACTTTTGTTAATATGTGAATTGAAAAATATCTTAAAAAGTGGTATAATATATATAAGGGAAACAGGTAATATTACTTGTATTTTGGACGTTCAAAAATCAAAGAAAGGATTGATAAAATGAAATTAGATTTTAACTATGACGGAAAAACAAAGCTTAAGGATTGGTGGGGAAAGGTAAAAGCAAATTTTCAGACGGTGCAGGACGGATTTAATAATTTAGACAGTAAGGTTGATGAGGAAATAGCAGACAGGCAGTCGGCAGACACACAGTTGCAGAAAAATATAAATGCGGAAATAACCGACAGACAAGCTGCAGATAACGTACTTCAAGACAATATTGACACAGAAACAAGTAAAAGACAGTCCGCAGACAATCTTCTTCAGCAGAACATCAATAAAGAAATTGCAGACAGACAGCAACAAGACGGTAATTTGCAGTCGCAGATTAATAAAATCAATGAAACGAGCGGAAGAGAGGCACTGTTCGGAAAACACAAAATACAGTTTGTTACAGATTTAGGAATACCTGTTGTACAATTTGAAGGTGAACAAATGTATCATGGTGACGAAATCACTGTTAAACTAAGTGATTATAATATGTCGTTCTATATTGACGGAGTACATAAATCAAGCGGTAAAAATGCGGATATGTCTATTCCTGCAAATGGTACGAGCTATATTGTGGTGAGGTATGATTTTGAATTTGAGGATATTTCTGTATCTGTAAGTGAAACGTATGTTGAACCAACAATAGAAAATGGTTACTGGGAATTTACAGCCTATGAATATTCAAATTTCAATTATGATTTCAAGATAGATTCTGAATCACCGACAGGCGACAGATATGAGCTTTTGTCATACGACAAAAATTACGGTTCGGAAAATGTAAGTCTTGATACATATACGGTTGAGTATAAATACGGCACAAGTGACAGAACACTGGAGGATTTACAGACAAACAACAAGGATTCATTTCTTGACGCTGTAAATGAAATAGCCGTAACACTGTCACCCATAAACCACCGTAATATATTCCGTGGTAAAAACCTTGGAAGTGCTGTTACAGAAGAACAAAAAACAGCGATACAATCAGGTACGTTTGACGACTTGTTTGTGGGCGATTACTGGGAAATAGACGGCGTAAAATGGCGAATTGTTGATATGGATTATTGGAGAAATACTGGAGACACATCATCCGAAACAAGAGGTAATCATCACGTTGTCATAATACCTGATGAACCGCTATACGAAACTGTCATGAACGATAGTGCTACAACATTTGGTGGATATACAGGTTCACAAATATACAAAGAAGGACTGAATCAAGCAAGAGAATTGATAAGACAAGTGTTTGGAGAGATATTATTTCCTCACACGGAGATGTTAGTAAGTGGAGTGGAAGATGGAAAACCATCTGCTGTACAAGTTCCGCGACAATCTTCGATTGAATTGCCAAATGAAAGAATGTTATGTGGTTCAGCTACATTTGTGGCAACAAATGACGGAGTTAATATTCCTTCTCTTCAGACGATTGCTAAAACTCAGTTAGCTTTATTTAGAATGGCACCAGAGTTTATTACAAGTAATACAAGTTATTGGACAAGAGATATTGCATCAATGGAGAAATTTATTTATATGGCTTTCAGTGGAGCTTTATCGACAGGTCAGGCAAATACTGAACATGGTGTACGTCCTGTATTTGCAATCGGATAAGGCGGTGGCATAATGGAAAAAGAGGTAGAAATAAGAGAACGTATTGCAGTAATAGAGCAGGACTGCAAGAGCATACACCGCAGACTTGACAATCTTGAACAGCTTACGGAGAGCGTACATACAATAGCAACGGAAGTTAAGGCAATGCGTGAGAATGTGACAGATATAACAGAGCGTGTAGACGAGATAGAACGTAAACCGACTAAACGATACGAAACAGCAGTAACAGCCATTATAACGGCTGTTATAGGTGCTGTAATAGGGTACTTTTTAAAGAGATAGGAGTGATTTTATGAACATTTCAGCGGGAACAATAGCAAGAACAGCTATTTTAGGATTAGCACTTACTAATCAGGTGCTTACAGCCACAGGTCATAACGTGATTGATATAAGTGACGATACTATAAATACATTTGTTGCAACAGGTTTTACGATTGTTACGGCAGTTGTAGCGTGGTGGAAAAATAACAGCTTTACTTCTGCTGCAATAGAAGCGGATAAAATGAAGAATGAGTTAAAAGAAGGAGAATAATTATGATTATAAGTAGTAAGGAATTTATCGAATTTGCAAAAGAGAATATTGTTGAGTATTTTAACAAAAAAGTCGATGTAACAGATAATAAGACCATAACAAAAGATGACGTATATGTTGTTTGGTA
>CALXQE010000024.1 GCA_944390495.1 uncultured Clostridia bacterium | reverse complement strand
AAACAGTATTTGATAACGTCGCTGTTTAACACACCGTCTACATCTGCGGCACAAATGAATAATGCAGTTGCATACGACATATATGGCTACGACGGAGGTAGTGTATGAGTAATTCAAAACAGCACAGCGGTGTAAATTCGTACAGGTATAGGTATTGGGAACACCCAAAGAATGAGCGAGTGCAGAAACTGCCTGTATCACAGTTAAAGCCTTTTGAAGAGCAGCCTTTTAAAGTATTGCTTGATGAAAGTATGGAAGAACTTGTAGAAAGCATAAAACAAAGCGGTGTACTATCTCCGATTGTAGCAAGACCTCATAAAGACGGAGGATATGAGATACTGTCGGGACACAGGCGAGTGAAAGCTTGCGAAATGGCGGGTATAAAGAATGTACCTGTCATTGTAAAAAATATTGATGATGATACTGCTGCGATTTTGCTTGTGGACAGTAACTTACAGCGTGAGAATATATTGCCGAGTGAAAAGGCTTATGCCTATCGGATGAAGCTTGAAGCTATGAAACGTCAAGGAAAGCGGACAGATATAACTTCTGCCCAAATTGGGCAGAAGTTGGATAGAAAAACATCGAAAGACATATTAGCAGAACAAACAGGAGAGAGCAGAAATCAGATACAGCGATATATTCGATTGACAGAACTGATAGATCCGCTTCTAAACTTGGTTGATGAGAAAAGATTGCCGCTTAATGCTGCTGTGGAGCTGTCGTACTTAGGCTCAAAAGCACAGTCGCAAGTTGCCGAGTCCATTGAAAGAAATGAAACAGTACCGTCAATAGAGCAATCAGCTAAAATACGCAGATGTGCGGAAGATGGACTCATAAGCAGTAAAATGATTGACAAAATTCTTCGTGAGCAAAAGACGGAAAAGATTCGTATAACACTTAAAGAAGATAAACTCAGAAAGTATTTTCCGCAGGATTTTACTCCTAAACAAATGGAAGATACGATTATAGAGCTTATTAAAAATTGGGCAAAAACAAGAAAACGTAATGAACCGGAAAGATAGGAGGTGAAAAGAATGATTGAAGTAATAGTAGCATTTTCGGTAGGAGCGTTGTTTGGTGTGGCGTTGACCGCTTTGCTTGTTATGACAGGCAGAGAAAAAATGGAAAAAGAATTTGATAAGCTATGCGACGAAAATATTGATGACAGCGATGATGTAATTTGACGGAAGGGATCGGATGCAAGATGGAGAATAAAGAAATACGCTTTGTAGACAGTAAATATAAAGAATTATTTAGGATACCCGATGGTGGCAGCATTACTATAAAATATCGTAACGGAGATACAGAAAATCGTGTTTGTAAATATATTGATGATTATCATTTATATGTTGGCAATAACTGTTTCCATATTTGCGAGTTTGCAGAACTTATGGAACAAAACGGCAGTACATATACTCCGGCAAAGAAAGATATTGGGATAGGTACTAAAAAGGGTAAAACACATAAAAATAAGGACATGGAAAGGTAAGCTATGGAAACGGTAAAAATAGATTTCAGAAATGATTTATACAACTATATGATTGAGGAACTGAAGCAATATGCTGAAATAATGAAAGATACAGACAGTGGCAAAGAGGCAGAAAAACTGATTTCAAAAACAGAGAAATATGTACAGTTCGGTACAGATAAAGACGGAACTGAATTTGTCGTAATGCGTTATTTGCCGAGTGATGCAGGCGAGCTTATCGGGATACTTGTAATGTTGGCAACGATTACAACAGACACACCGCATAATCACTACGAACGTCTAAAAAAACAAAGAACCGCTTAGGGAAAATAACAGGAGGTACAAAACTATGAATTTCAGAAAAAACGAAGGATATATTATAACAAACGCAATGACAATCGGAGAGAGTGAAATTGTACTCGGTGTACATGAAGCACAGCCAAATATGTTTGTGACGTGGGAATGTTCGGGTAAAAACGACTATTATTGAGGACATTATTTCACTGATTTAATATCTGCACAAAAGGACTTCTGTGAACGTGGTTTGAATAAAGTGAAATTCTATGAGAAGATGCAGAAGAAACCTAAAGAGCAAGAAACGGAAAGGTGATGCTATGTGAACAACAGAAAACCTGATATGAGGTATAACGAAAGCGGCTTAAAAGATATGACAGCGTATATAGCTTTACGAAAAATTCAAAGAGAAGAAAGACAAAAGCTGATACATAAACTGAAAGACATTGCAAAACAGCACGGTTATGAAATTGTAAATATTATTCGATTAAAAGAAATTGAGGAGGATAAAAATGAGAGGTGAAACATATTGGCAAACAAGGCACAGCATATATTTGAACTGTCGCAAAAAGCCGTCAGAGAGCTATCCGACGTAAACAGTTGGACAGCTTTTTTACGTTCTGCCGCATGGCAATATAAGTATCCCTTTGAAGATCAGCTTTTAATATATATGCAGCGTCCAGACGCAACGGCTTGTGCGAGTATTGATGTGTGGAACAAAAAGCTTCACCGCTTGATAAACAGAGGTGCAAAGGGTATTGCACTTCTTCGAGAGGGTGAGCGTGGACAATATGTTAACTATGTCTTTGATGTATCCGATACAAACAGCGGATATGATAATAGATTTAAAGTGTGGGAGTATAACGGAGAGTATGACAATGAAATTATTGAAACACTTGAAAACAATTTCGGTGAACTTGAAATAAAGCTTACCGTTACCGACGCTGTACTTTCTGCCGCACACAATGCCGTAACTGATAACAAGGCGGATTACTTAAATGAGATTAAGTATGTAAAAGGGGACAGTTTTTTAAACGGACTTGATGAGTTAAATATTGATATAAGATTTCAGAAGTTAGCGGAAGTGTCTGTTGCATATATGATAATGTACCGTATGGGAATTGATGCTGACATATATTTAGAAAATGAGGATTTTCGTGATATTGCAGATTTTAATACACCTGAGGTCATAACAATATTGGGAAATGCCGTAAGCGATATATCGCAGCAGTCACTGAGGGAAATTTCAAAAACGATTAAAACATTGCAAAGGCAGTCAATGAATTTTGCAAAACAGGATAAAAAGGGATATAATACAGATAAACAAAAAGACAATGAAAGGAATGATGAAGATGACAGAACTAACGTACATTCAGGCGGGAGATTATCAGATTCCCGATTTGACACTGCCAAAGAGCGAGCAGATAGGCAAATACGGGATGATGAGGTTATCGTACCTCAAGAGCAACAGACGAAGCCTATACTCGATAATGAAAATCAAAGGAACATTGACGGAACATTTGTCCCAGATAGACAAACTGGCGAGAGAACAGGTGGAAATGATAGTATCTCAAATGGCAAAGGCGGAGGGAGTAACAGAGCAGATGAAAGCAGACAATCCGATGATGTGGACGGGGCTTATGAACAACTTCAAACATACAGCGGAGGAAACAGTAACAGCAAATCTTCTTTGCAACTGAGCTTGTTTGATTATTTCCCGACGGAGGAAGAACAAAAGAATACAGTAATGAAAGCAGCACAAGAAACTTTCGGTGCTGCTTTTTCTATGCCTTGGCAAATTATTGACGAGGTTTTGTGTGACGGGAGTAATAAAAAAGACAGTACACTGCGTATTTGTGTTGAGTTTAGTAAAAATAAATCTCTAAAAGAAAAGGCGGAATTTTTAAAAGAAGAATACGGCACGGACGCAAAAGGTTTTATTATAAACGGAAATAAGGTAGCGTCGCTTTGGGATAAAGACGGTATTCGTATATCATACGGAACATCTGTAAAAAGCTCAAATACATTTCTTTCGTGGGAGGACGCTGCAAAGCGAATTGATGAACTTTTGGACATAGGAAGGTATGCACCGACAGATATTCTCCTCCGTATGCAGGACTACGAAGTAAAATATGTTGCGGAAAGTTTTTGGAATCAATATTCAAATCTTGATTTAGAGAATTACCCTGAATTAAAAGAACTTTTTGATGATGAAATGATAAGCGGTAGCTATCCTGATATGATTGAAAGAACAGAAAAACTTTTAAAAACAACCGAAGGAACAGCAACAGTACAAGATATATCACGCAGAATTTCGGAAATGTATATTGAAAATCCAAACATTATGCGGTACAAAGTTTATCAAAACCCTGTAAAAATAAACACACTCGTATCAGATTTGAGCCTTGAAAGGAAAGTATATACTTCTGAAAATTTAACACAAAGATATGTAAATCGGTATATTACCGATGATGAGATAAATCGACTTTTATGCGGTGGCAGCGGTGTTTCGGGTGGCAAGCTAAGGATATATAAATTCTTTAAAAATAATGATGATACAAAAGAACGTGTTGATTTTCTTAAAAAAGAATACGGCGTGGGTGGACGGTATGACAGAATATCTAATGAAGATCACGACGCAAAAGGCATAACATACAGCCACGGTGATATAACAGAGCCTTATGTAAAAATACATCTTAAATGGAATGACGTTGAAAAAAGACTTGATAAGCTAATTCGTGATGAGGAATATTTAAGCGAAGCAGAACTCATTCATATTCAAACGGAAGAACTTGACGAGGCGATTTTGCCGGTTACTGAAACTGTTGAAACAAGAGAGCAAACGGCGAGTGAAGATATTGCAGTCGAAAAACTAAGTGAAGAGCAGTCTTTTGAAGAATTTTTTAACGAGATACACTCAGATGATAACGGTAATACTGTCGCACTTTTTCCGGTCGGTGATTTTTACGAAACATTTGGTGATGATGCAAAGCAGGTATCAAAAACACTTGATATTACACTTACAAATAAGGTGATTGACGGCGATGTTTATCGTATGTGCGGTTTTCCTAAACACGTTTTGGAGAAGAATGTAAACACATTAAATGATAATGGTTTTGATGTTGTACTTGTTGATGAGAACAGGAAAACTTATAAGATTTTGTCCACCGAAAAAGCATTAGGTAAAATCGAGAGAGAACCTGAGCAAATTGAAAGTAATGATGACTTTGTAGGAAAGGAACTTAAAATTGATGACCGCAAATTTATAGTTGACAGTGTAAATCAAAATAAGGTGTCACTTAAAGATATTACTTTTCAAAGCGGTACAGGCTTTCCCGTATTTAGAAGTGAAAGCATTGATTTTGTAAAAGCGGTTTTAGTCGAGCAGGAAAAAACCAAGCTTGAAATACCTGATTTTGAAAAACCGAAAACCGATCCAGTGAACTCAGTTATATATCCCGAAATTCCTATGTCTGACAGAACAAGCTTTACCATTACAAATGATGAATTGGGTTTCGGTTCACCTAAAGAGAAATTCAAAAAGAATATGGAAGCTATTCGTGTATTAAAAGAATGTGAAAAAGAACACAGACTTGCCACTGCCGAAGAACAGAAAATACTTTCCGAGTATGTCGGTTGGGGTGGCTTAGCGGACGCCTTTGATGAAACAAAAACAAATTGGTCAGAGGAATATACAGAGCTACATAATGCACTTTCTCCCGAAGAATACGAACAGGCAAGAGCGTCTGTTTTAACATCACACTATACATCACCAACCATTATTAAAGCAATGTATAAAGCACTTTCAAACTTGGGATTTTCTAAGGGAAATATTTTGGAGCCGTCCTGCGGTATCGGAAATTTTATGGGACTTGTACCCGAAAGTATGAGTGACAGTAAAATGTACGGTGTTGAGATTGACAGTATAACTGGCAGGATTGCACGTCAGCTTTATCAAAAAAATATTGTTGCCGTTCAAGGCTTTGAAGATACGACACTTCCCGACAGTTTCTTTGATGTGGCAATAGGAAATGTGCCGTTCGGTGATTTTAAAGTAATTGACAAGCGATACAATAAGCATAACTTTTTAATCCACGATTACTTCTTTGCCAAAACTCTTGATAAGGTAAGACCGGGCGGAGTTATCGCATTTATTACATCTTCCGGAACAATGGATAAACAAAACCCGAAGGTGAGAAAATATATTGCACAGCGGGCGGATTTGCTCGGTGCAATTCGTTTACCTAACAATGCCTTTAAGTCAAATGCAGGCACGGAAGTTACCGCTGATATTCTTTTTCTTCAAAAAAGGGACAGAATGACTGATATAATGCCCGACTGGGTAAACCTTATAAAACTTGAAAACGGACACAGCATAAACCAATATTTTGCCGATAATCCCGATATGATTATGGGCGAAATGCAGGAGGTAAGCGGCCCGTTCGGACCAAAGCTGACGTGTGTGGCAGATGAGGGCAAAACTTTAGGTGAGCAGCTTGAAAATGCTGTGAAAAATATTCACGGACAGATTACGGAATATGAAATAGAGGATATTTCCGATGAAGAAGAAATTACAATTCCCGCCGACCCGAGCGTTAAAAACTTCAGTTATACGGTTGTGGACGGAGATATATATTTCCGTGAAAACAGCGTTATGCGAAAGATTGAGATAAATGATACGGCAAAAAACAGGATAAAGGGAATGGCTGAAATTCGTGACTGCGTTCGTACTTTAATTGATTATCAAATTGAAGGCTATCCCGATAAAGATATAAAACAGCAGCAGAGTAAATTAAACAAACTATATGATGATTTTACGAAAAAGTATGGGCTTATTAACTCACGAGGAAACAATACAGCCTTTTCAAATGACAGCAGTTATTTTCTTCTCTGTTCCCTTGAAATACTTGATGAAAACGGTGAGCTTGATAGAAAAGCAGATATGTTCACTAAAAGAACTATCGGTGCTAAACAGGAAGTTACAAAGGTTGATACAGCATCGGAAGCGTTAGCCGTTTCACTTGCAGAAAAGGCGAAAATAGATATTGAGTTTATGACCTCACTAACAGGCAAAACAGAAGAAGAACTTTACGAGGATTTGCAGGGAGTTATTTTCTTAAATCCGATGTATCAAGAGGACAGTGTTTATTTTCCGAAATATCTTACGGCAGATGAATATTTGTCAGGCAATGTCAGAGAAAAATTTCGTATTGCAGAAACAATATCAAAAATTGATACAAGGTTTAAGGCTAATGTGGAAGCGTTACAGCGAGTAAAACCAAAGGATTTATCTGCAAGTGAAATCACCGTTAGGCTCGGTTCTGTGTGGATACCGCCTGAAGATATTAAAGAATTTGTGTTTGAACTTCTTTCGCCGTCATATTGGGCAAAGGAGCGTATTGACGTGAAATACTCAAACATAACAGGCAGCTGGAATATATCGGGTAAAAGCAGTGATAAGGGCATAAAGGCTACGAATACATACGGAACACAACGTATTAACGCATATAAAATTATTGAGGAGAGTTTAAACCTTAAAGATGTACGAATATTTGATTATGTTGAAAATGAAAAAGGCAACAAAGTTGCGGTACTTAACCGAAAAGAAACAACAATCGCACAGCAAAAGCAGGATGCAATCAAAGCCGCATTTGATAACTGGATATGGAGTAATATAGAACGCAGAGAACGGCTTGTTAAATTGTATAATGAGCAGTTTAATTCCGTGCGTCCCCGTGAGTATGACGGAAGTCATATAACATTTGGCGGTATGAATCCCGAAATACAGCTTCGCAAACATCAAAAAGACGCTGTTGCAAGAATTATGTACGGAGGCAATTCACTTTTAGGTCATGTAGTCGGTGCGGGTAAGACTTGGACAATGGTTGCAGCGGCGATGGAGTCGAAAAGACTCGGACTTTGCAATAAGAGTTTGTTTGTTGTTCCGAATCATTTAACGGAACAATGGGCAAGTGAGTTTTTACAGCTGTATCCGTCAGCAAATATTATGGTTGCAACAAAAAAGGATTTTGAGATGAAAAACCGTAAGAAGTTTTGCGGCAGGATTGCAACAGGTGATTATGATGCTGTTATTATAGGTCATTCTCAGTTTGAAAAAATACCGATGTCGATAGAAAGGCAGATAGCAGTTCTTGAAAGGCAAAAAGACGAAATTATTGACGGCATCATAGAAGCAAAAGCACAAAAAGAGGAACGATTTACAATAAAACAGCTTGAAAAATCAAAGAAAAGTATTGAAGCAAAACTTGATAAACTCAATGACCAAAGCAGAAAGGACGATGTTGTAACATTCGAGGAATTAGGTGTAGACAGAATATTTGTAGACGAGGCACATTATTATAAAAACCTCTACCTTTACACAAAAATGCGTAATGTCGGTGGTATAGCACAGACAGAGGCACAAAAATCATCAGACCTTTTTATGAAAACACAGTACCTTGACGAAATCACAGGCGGCAAAGGTGTTATTTTTGCAACGGGTACTCCTATTTCAAACAGTATGGTTGAGATGTACACAATGCAGAGATATTTGCAGTATAACACTTTGTCTGAAAAAAAATTACAGTATTTTGATGCGTGGGCATCAACTTTCGGTGAAACAGTCACGGCGATTGAACTTTCGCCCGAGGGAACGGGATACAGAGCAAAAACAAGGTTTGCAAAATTTTTTAACCTGCCTGAACTTATGTCGATGTTTAAAGAAGTTGCGGATATTCAAACGTCCGATATGCTGAACTTACCCACACCCAAGGCAGAATACCATAATGTAGCCGTTGAGCCTACTGAAATTCAAAAGGATATGGTTAAGGAACTGTCAGAGAGAGCCGAAAAAGTACGAAACAAAATGGTTGATGCTACGGTTGATAATATGCTCAAAATTACAAATGACGGCAGAAAACTTGCACTTGACCAAAGAATGATGAACGATATGCTTCCCGATGACGAAACTTCAAAAGTATCATCTTGTGTAAACAATGTATATGATGTGTGGGAAAAGACAGCTGATATTAAAGATACGCAGCTTGTATTTTGTGACCTTTCGACACCTAAAAGTGACGGTACGTTTTCCGTGTACAACAGCATACGAGAAAAGCTGATTGACAAAGGCATTCCCGAAAAGGATATTGCATTTATCCACGATGCCGACAGCGAGGCAAAGAAAAAAGAATTGTTTTCAAAAGTTAGAAAAGGCGATATAAGAATACTTCTCGGCTCTACTCAAAAAATGGGTGCGGGAACAAACGTTCAGACACTTTTATATGCAAGTCATGATTTAGATTGCCCGTGGCGGCCTGCCGATTTAGAGCAGCGAGCGGGAAGAATTATAAGGCAAGGTAATAAAAATGAAAATGTACATATCTATCGCTATGTAACTAAAAATACATTTGACAGCTATATGTGGCAGACGGTGGAAAATAAACAAAAATTCATATCCCAGATTATGACGAGTAAATCACCTGTCAGAAGTGCCGACGATATTGATGAAACAGCACTTTCGTATGCGGAAATTAAAGCACTTGCAACGGGCAATCCGTACATAAAAGAAAAGATGGAACTTGATACGGAAGTGGCAAAATTGAAACTCATAAAATCAAGTTTTATGTCACAAAAATATGACCTTGAAGATAAGGTTTTAAAGTATTATCCGAAACAGATTGCAGAGCTTACCGAAAGAATTTCCTGTTGTGAAAAGGACATTGAAACAGCAAAGGAAAATCCGAAACGGGAAGATAAATTTAATATAATGACTATTGACGGACTGTCATATTTTGAAAAAGAAAAGGCGGGAGAAGCACTTATAGAGAGGTGCAAGAAAATGACTTCGCCCGAAGCGGAAGTCATAGGTGACTACAGAGGGTTTACAATGGAATTGTCCTTTGACAGTTTAAATAAGGTGTTTCATTTGGCGGTTAAAAATAATATGAGCTATAAGACAGAGCTGGGCTCGGATGTTTTCGGCAACATACAGCGTATAGATAACGTTATTGATGCTATTAAAAAAAGGTATGAAAATTTTAAATCAAATCTTGATGAGGTAAAACGTCAGTATGAAACCGCAAAGGTTGAGTGTAAAAAGGAATTTCCTAAGGAAGATGAACTAAGCGAGAAAATGCAAAGGCTTAAACAACTTGACGCACTTTTAAATATTGATAAAAAAGACCATGAAAGCACTGAACTTTTTGAGATAGACGAAACACCGATTAAAAAGAAAAATGAAATTGAGAGGTGAAAATAATTTATTTATAAAAATAGGTTGATTATATCCTATAATTTATGTATAATATATATAGGAGGCGATGATAATGAATATCAATACAGAATCTATTGTTTCAATCACAGAGGCAAACCAGAATTTTTCAAAAGTTGCGAAAGTGGCTGAAAAAAACGGTGAGGCAGTAATATTTAAAAATAATAAACCTAAATTTGTACTGATTGATATGGAATCTAATTCATATTTTGAACTTTCAGATGATGAAAAAATTGATATTGCAGCAGCAAGAATATTAAAAAGATTCAGACCTGCATTTGAGGAACTTGCAAAATGATAAAATTCAGTAAAGAAAAGGTATTACTGCTGCACCAGCTTATAGCCCATGAAACAGGCGGTGCAACGGGTGTAAGAGATTCATCGCTTTTAGAAAGTGCATTAGAGAGCATATATATAACCTTTGGCGGTGAAGAACTTTATAAAACTAAAGAAGAAAAGGGTGCAAGACTCGGATATTCTTTAATTTCAAATCATGCGTTTGTGGACGGAAATAAACGAATCGGTGTATATGTGATGCTTACATTTTTAGAAACAAACGGAATAAAAATAGATTGTACAAATGATGACATCGTTAAAATCGGACTTGGTGTTGCATCGGGAGAAATGACATATGAAGATTTGTTAGAATGGGTTAAGGAACATAAAAGCAACTAAAATAAATTTGAAAAACCGACAGGAGAAATTCTTGTCGGTTTTTTTCTATGTAAAAATATACGGAGGTAGTAAATTGAAAAACATAAAAAACATAGAGGGAAAAACGTTAAAACATTGCAGAAAGCAGCTTGGTTTAACACAAAAGGAACTGGGAATACTGATGGGATTTCCCGAACACAATGCAGATGTAAGGATTGCACAATACGAATCGGGTAAAAGACGGGCAAAGATGAAAATTATCCGCAAACTATCTGAAATTTTGGGGATTTGTAAATATTCGATTCTACCTGTTTCTGTTGAAAATGAAACGGCTGTTATGCAAATGCTTATGAGAATTGATACGCTTTACGGTCTTGAAATGAAAAATGAAGACGGTGAGATTTACATGAAATTTCCGAATAATTGTGAAACGATAAACCGCTATACAAAACAGCTGTACTGTTTAAAAGAAATGCTTGAAACAGGTCAAATAAGCTATGACAAATATTTATATATCAAAGCGGCTTTTGGTGAAACGGTGAAATAGGTCTGCCAATATGGCAGGCTTTTTCTATGTAAAAAATATTTAAAGTAACGGAGGATTTAAAAATGAACAGTAACAAAGAAATGAGTGTGTACAGAATTTCGCTTGATGTGGATTTCGGAAAGGATTTGTACATCAAAGCAAGCAGTCCTTATGAAGCGTTAAGTCGTTTAAAGGAGTTGTTTTTAAACAGCAATGTAATCAATTTTGATTCCGATGACATTTATAATTTACATATGAGTGCTTCTGAGGCAGACGATGATAGGACACTGTGCGAGTTTGATGCAAGTGTTCTTGGTGATGGGATTTTTGCGGTTGATATGGAAATCGACAGTGAAACTTTCAGAGGAAAATGCGATTTGTACAGCGACTTTTTCGATGTTGTAAATATCGAAAATCATATAAAAAGGGATAAATTTATCTGATATAAAAGGTGTCGGTCAAAGGTGGTAAGTGCAAAGCATTTTGTAATAGCAAGCACGGCATTTTGCTATCAAATGCCCGCTTGTTAGGGGCTTTAAGCCCCTACGACCCCTTACGTTGCCGTCAGATGAACGGAGGTGACATTTTGCAAGAAAGAAATAAAGCTGTGTTGATAAGGCTTACAGAAAAGGAAAAAAATCACTTAAAAAAATCAGCCGACATATGCGGTTTAAAAATGGAGCCGTTTATACGAAAACTGATTATGGAAAAGGAAATTCGCCCAAGACCGCCTGATGAATATTTAAGGCTCATTCGAGAAATAAATTACATCGGCAACAATATCAACCAAATAGCACATGTTGCAAATGCCGAAAATCATATTTCAGCAGATAAAATTAATGAAGCTGTTAAAATGGTTGATGACATCATGGATGTGGTAAGAGGGTTTGAAAGTGGCAATCACTAAAATATGGACGATTAAGTCAAGACTTGATACAAGTATTAAATACATCATAAATCCCGCAAAGACAGACCTAAAGGTTAATACGGATGCAATGGAGGGAGTGATAAAATATATTAAAAATAAAGATAAAACAGAAAATTGTCTGTACATACGAGCCTATAATTGCAGTAAGGAAAATGCCTTTAAAACAATGACGGAAACACAGGACTATTTCGGAAAGAGCAGACGTAAAAACGGCGTAATTGCTTATCACTTGGTACAGTCCTTTAAGGATTTTGAAACAACACCGAAAACTGCATATAAATGCGGATTAGAACTTGTACGGCGTTTGTTTGCAGATAAATACGAGGTTGTAATTGCAACACACCTTGACCATGAGCATCTTCACAATCATATAATTATAAATTCGGTTTCTTTCGTTGACGGCAGTAAATACCGAAATAATTTCAAAGACTATTTTACAGATATTCGAGGAATATCGGATGAGATTTGCAGAGAAAACTGTCTGTCGGTTATACAAAATCCAAAATGTAAAGGTTTACACTATGCCGAATGGAAAGTATTAAAAGAAGGTAAACCGACAATCAGAGGTCAGGTACGGGAGGAGATTGATGAAATAATAAAATCATCATATACATTTAAAGAGTTTTGGCGAAACCTTGAAAAGCGTGGGTATGTAATACATCGTAAAGGAGAAAACATAAAATATACATCTATCATTCCCGCATTCGGCAAGCGACCTTTACGTCTTGACAATTTGGGAAGTCAATATACTGAGGAGGCTATATTCGAAAGAATAAGGAGTAACCGAAACGGTATTAAAACGTCATCGCCGTCTAAGCTTCCCAAAAAACAATACAGATTTAAAGGTAATTTAAAAAATTGCAAAGGCAAAAAGCTGAAAGGTTTTAAGGCTCTGTATTTTCGATACCTGTACCTGTTTAAAAAAATACGCAGAAAGCAGACACCTCAAAGGGTGTCATTTTTTATGCGTGAAGAACTGATTAAACTTGACCGCTATCAAAAGCAATTCAGATTTTTAGTTGCAAATAACATTGAAACAGGTGCAGAATTATCTGCACTGCAAAAGTCAAAGAGTGATGAGATTGAAAGGCTTGTAATAATGAGAAAACAGCTGTACGACGAAAGGACTGATGAAACTAATGAAAAATCTGTCAGCGCATCTGCAGCTGTAAACCACAATGCGATACAATACGGCAGAGAAAAATCAACGTCTGTTATATCATCAAATAATAAACTTCTTTACAGTGAAACAGAAAGAAACAGCAGTACATTTGATATATTTGAAACAAACAACAAGCAGGATGTCACTGGAAAAACGAGTTCTTCGGAAACTGAAATAAAAGACAGTTTGGTAGACAGTGAAAATAGCACTGAGAACGGTGGAATAAAACAGAGTATACCTGTTTCGAATACTGAAATTGATGAACCGGAGAAAGTAGAGATAATCGGAGAGTTAGAGAATATAGAAAAACAGCCTGATAATAAACAGGATCATTCGGAAAAAACAGAAAGTCCCGAAAGACCGCAAAGCAGTGCAGAATCATCGGTAGGAGATAAGATTGATAATAAACAGGACAATTCAGAAAAAAACAGAAAGTCCCGAAAGATCGCAAAATAGTGCAGAATCATCGGTAGGAAATAAACAGGATAATAAGAACGACACTGTTGATAGACCGATAAACGGCGGTGAAATAAGTGGATCAGATAAAACTGATAAATCAACAAGCAATAACGGTTTGGGTAATAACGCCGTAGCAGATAATTCTTCAAAACCGGCAGAAAGTGATAAGCCAAATGAAAAAAATGAAGGTGGCAAAACGGTCGTATCAGATAAAACAAACGGTCCAAATAAAGCAGATAAATCAGACAGGATTGGAAACTAATAGGATATAAAACTGTCAAGAAATCAATTACATACATTTTAAACAAAAAGTGAGAATATTGACTTTTTTCTGTTGATGAAGTATAATATCAATATACCCATAATGGTATATTGATACGGAGGTAACATAACATGAAAAGATGTATGGATTCTGAAAATCTTCACAATAGATTAAGTAGAATAATAGGTCAAATACAGGCAATAGATAGAATGGTTGATGAAGATGTACCTTGTGAAGATGTGTTATCGCAAATCAATGCAGCTAAATCTGCTTTGCATAAAGCCGGACAGGTTGTACTTGAGGGACATTTGAAACATTGTGTGAGAGATGGTATTGAACACGGAGATGCAGATAAAACCATAGAGAGCTTTGCGAAAGCGGTTGAACGTTTTGCTAATATGAAATAAAACTACGAAAAAACAACCATATTTTATGGTTGTTTTTTTCTTGACAAAATATACCCACGTGGGTATAATATACATATACCCCTATGGGTATTTGTATATTATTTAATGTTAGGAGGTTCTTTCTGTGAAAAAGTTCATAGAAAAAATAGAAAATTTTCTTGAAATAGGCGGAGTAAAAAAGGATATTGCTCTGCTTGTGATATCAGGAATTTTTCTTCTATTAAGTATTTTTGATGTATCAATGCCGTTCAATCCTGCGTGGGTTGCTATAATCCTTTGCGGTCTTCCGATTATTATTGAAGCAGTAATAGGATTGATAACTGAATTTGATATAAAAGCAGATGTACTTGTTTCCCTTGCTCTTATTGCTTCGGTTTTTATTGGTGAGGATTTTGCTGCCGGAGAGGTGGCTTTCATTATGCAGCTTGGAGCATTACTTGAAGATTTAACAGTAGCAAAAGCAAGAGAAGGAATTGAAAAATTAGTACATCTTACACCGCAGATTGCCCGAGTTATATCAAACGGAGAAGAAAAGATTATTTCTGCTGAAAATGTCAGAATCGGAGATATTATTCGTGTTCTTCCGGGCGAAAGTATCCCTGTTGACGGAGTAATTGTTTCGGGACAGACTTCTGTCAATCAAGCTGTTATGACAGGTGAATCATTGCCTGTTGATAAAACCATAGGTGACGAAGTTTCAAGCGGTACGGTAAATCAATTCGGAGCTTTTGAAATGAAGGCAACAAAAGTTGGTGAGGACAGTTCAATACAAAGAATGATTAATCTGGTACAATCTGCAGATGCAGGTAAAGCGAAAATTGTGAGTCTTGCTGACCGTTGGGCAACGTGGATTGTTGTTATTGCATTGACTGCGGCAGCAGTTACTTGGATTATTACGGGTGAAATTATAAGAGCTGTAACAATTCTTGTTGTATTTTGTCCGTGTGCTTTAGTTTTAGCAACACCTACTGCAATTATGGCTGCAATCGGAAACGCAACCAAACATGGATTTCTTGTGCGTGAGGGTGATGCACTCGAAAGGCTTGCAATGATATCAAAAATTACTTTTGACAAAACCGGCACACTTACATACGGTACACCAAAAGTTACAGATATTGTAAGCACGTCGGAATACAGCAAAGAAGAAATTTTTGCATTTGCTGCTGCTGTTGAACAAATGAGTGAACATCCTTTGGGAAAAGCCATTGTTAAATGCTATGGAGAAAAAATAAGACAAGTTGATAATTTTAAAATGATACTTGGTGAGGGTGTAATTGGTACAGTTGAAAACAGAAAAATTAAGGCGGGAAATCTTAAACTGATGAAAGAAATACATATTTCTAATGATCTTGCAAAGGGCGCAGGAAAATATCTTAATGAAGGCAGTACCGTCATATATATTGCAGTTGATGATATACTTGCAGGTTATATTGTTCTTACAGATACGGTTAGAGAGGAAAGTCGTCAGATGATTTCGTCGCTAAAAAAGATAGGTGTCCAGCCTGTTCTTCTTACCGGTGACAATATAAATGCTGCCGATGCAATAGCAAGTAAGCTTGGTATAAGCGAAATATGTGCAAATTGTCTGCCTGAAGACAAACTCAATTATATAAGCACATATCAAAAAAGCGGCAATGCTGTTTGTATGATTGGTGATGGAGTTAATGATGCTCCTGCACTTAAAAAGTCTAATGTAGGTATTGCAATGGGTGGCATTGGAAGTGATATTACGGTAGACGCTGCTGATATAGCTCTTGTTGATGATGAAATTAAAGAGTTACCTCACCTTATAAGTTTGTCAAAACGAATGATGACAACTATCAAAATTAATCTTACATGTTCGATGGCTTTAAATTTCCTTGCAATTGCTCTTGCGATTACAGGCTTACTCGGACCTGTTATCGGTGCTTTGGTTCATAATGTAGGATCTGTACTTGTTATAATAAACTCAGCATTGTTATTGAGATGGAATAAAAATAATCGGTATTAATTTAATTTGAATGGAATTTTTATCAGTATTAAAAAGCTCTCCGCTGATTTCAGTGGAGAGCAAATTTTTATTTATAAAATTCTATGTGTTTTTTCATTGCATTAAAAGATTTTTCACTTATAACGTGCTCCATTTTACAGGCATCTTCAGAAGCTATTTCTTTGTCAATGCCAAGTGAAATTAGCACTTGTGTTAAAACGGTATGCCGTTCAAAGATATTTTCAGCAGCTTTTTTACCAACATCAGTTAGTGTAATGTATCCGTCTTTATCAACGGTGATATATCCGTTTTTTTTCAAGAGACCAACACCACGGGAAACGCTTGGCTTGGAATAATTCATATACTCAGCAATATCAATAGAGCACACATAGGATTTATTTTTTAATAAAATATAAATTGTTTCTAGATACATTTCTCCGGATTCTTTCACAGATACATCAACTCCTTAAATGTTACTTTTGTTTATTTTATCATAAAACTAAAAAAATACAATAATTTAAAAAAGTATTGACAAATTATTACTTGGGTGGTATAATCTTTTCTTGGTTAGCGTAAACTAACCCGAAACTACGATTTGAAGTTAGTTGTTGCTAATATCTTGCTTATATATTGTAATTTGATAGAAAGGAATAGAAGTTGATGGTTATGAATTTACAAGGTGCAATAGAAGATAAGGAATACATCATTTCAAGTATAGAAACGGATGACGAAGAACTTAATTCATTTTTGTTTTCGCTCGGATGCTATAGTGGAGAAACCATTACTGTTATATCACATTTAAAAGGCGGATGCGTTGTTTCTATCAAAGATAGCAGATATAATATAGATAATCAGTTGGCAGAAGCAATTATCGTTTGATTGTTGCTTTTGCGTATTTCTATTTTTTTTAACAAGCAGTTAGCAATTGCTAATTTTATTAGTAAAATTAATCTAGGCTGGATTATAAAATAAGGAGGAATTAACTATGAGAATTGCTTTGACAGGCAACCCTAATTCCGGTAAAACCACAATGTATAATGCTCTTACAGGCCGAAATGAAAAAGTCGGCAACTGGGCAGGTGTTACCGTTGAAAAAAAAGAACATCCCATTAAGAAGATGTACACAAGTACTTCTAAAGAAATTGTGGCAGTTGACCTTCCGGGGGCATATTCCATGTCACCGTTCACTTCTGAGGAGAGTATTACCAGTTCATATGTGAAAAATGAAAATCCTGATGTTATTATTAACATCGTAGATGCTACAAACTTGAGCCGTAGTTTGTTCTTTACGACACAGCTTTTGGAACTTGGGATACCCGTTGTTGTCGCTCTTAATAAAAGTGATATTAATGAAAAGAAGCAGACAGTTATTGATGTTGAAGCTTTATCAAATAAACTGGGATGCCCTGTTATCAAAACGGTTTCTACTTCTGCTGA
>CALXQE010000023.1 GCA_944390495.1 uncultured Clostridia bacterium | reverse complement strand
ATTAACAAATAATGATAACATATTTACATATACTTATGATAAGAACAGTAATTTAACAGATGTAATTGATGCGGCTAATGCGAATATAGATACGCATATATCATATAACAGTGCTAATCTTCCTGTTGCATATCGTAACCGTTATGGTGGCAAAAATTATATATACAGTATGATGTATTATGTAGACGGTCAAAAGTTTTATGAAGAAGATTCGGAACATAATGTGATAAAGTCATATGACTATAATAGTTTGGGACAGCTTGATCATGAATCTGTAATGAAAGAAAACAAGACTGTATTAGCACTACATTATGAATATGATGCAAGCGGTAACCGTTCGCAAATGAGTAGATATCATTCTTCAACAGGTGAGCGTGATTACACAGATTATACGTATGATGCAAACAATAGAATGACTTCTATAACAAATACAGTATCAAATGAGGTAACAGATACTACAAGATTCTATTATGATGATAACGGAAATACAATAGCAGAACAAAATAAAATATATTCATCAGGAGCAGAAAATTCAAAGATGCTTTTGTCAGGACGCAGCGGCGGAGGCACGATGAAAGTTTATGAATATGATAAATTTAATCGTCTGATAAAATACAATGACGGAGGAACGGAAGCTACCTACACATATAACGCAAATAACCTGCGTCAGAGTAAGACGGTAAACGGCATTAAGACAAGTTTTGTATGGAACGGACAGAACCTTGCAGGCGAAACGAAAAACGGAACGACAACATCATATACGTACGATTCGACAGGAATAATACTGTCAGATAACGGAACAGACACAACAAGATATATAAAAGACCCACATGGAAGTGTAGCAGCAACGTCAAGAAACAATACTATTATAGGGGAATATGATTATACTGCATTCGGTAATCAAACAGAATGTACTGATACATCAAACCCATTCCGCTACTGCGGTGAATATTACGATGACGAAAACGGTCTTGTCTACCTCCGTAACCGCTACTATAACAGCACAACAGGCCGCTTTATCACCGAGGATACACATTGGAATATTAATAACATGATATATGGCGATAGTAATAATTCTACACCTGACATATTATCTATTAAGCAAAGCAATAATTTATACGTATATGGAATGAACAATCCCATAAAATATAATGATTCAACAGGTCATATTTCAGAAGAGGATGCAGCTAATATAATAAGAGATAATGCAACATATATTAAAGAAGCAGCTAAAGAATTTGGGGTTAATCCAGGAATATTAGCAGCAACAATTTATGCAGAGCAGGTATTGAATGTTAATTATACTGAGGGATTAGAAGATTATACGCAAGCAATGTTAGGAATGGACTGCTCAGTAGGGATAGCACAAGTTAGAATATCTACAGCAAAAAGAATTGAAGATGAGGGATACATCTCTAAGACATATTCGGAAACGATAACATATAGTTCTTTTTCTATTTTTGGTAACCCTATATATCAAACAACAGAAGTAAGTCGTGAGGCTAAAATATATGACAAGTTAATCGATTCTAAAACAAATATACGCTATGCTGCTGCATATATGTCAATGATACAAGATAAGTGGAAAGATGCATACCCAGAAATTGATGGAAGAACTGCCATATTAGCAACATTATACAATATTGGAGAAAACGGATCTTATGGACCTAATTCTAATCCACAGAGTAGTCCATTTGGAGACTTTGCTAAAGAAAATTATTATTACATGAGACAATTAATTGGATGAAAATAAAAAACGGAGGCTTTTTATGAAAAAATATTTGTTACCAATAGTATGTATATTATCAATAATTGTAATAATTTGGATATGTTCAATATTTAAGTGTGAGATTATTACAAAGATTCATGGGGATGAGTTTTTATCGTTTGAAGAGATCAGCACAGCCTCTGAATTCAAAATACTTACATATGAATCTGATTTTGCAAGAATTTACTGTGTTAATTTTGATAAAAGTAATGGTAGTGTTCATAATTTTATAAAAAAAGACGGAAAATGGGAATATAATGAATGGGAGGATGGAGGTTGGTCTAAATCAGGATCGGCTGATGGATTTATTTGGCCATATATAAGATGATGTAATATTATCAGATAACGGAACAGACACAACAAGATATATAAAAGACCCACATGGAAATGTAGCAGCAACGTCAAGAAACAATACTATTATCGGGGAATATGACTATACTGCATTCGGTAATCAAACAGAATGTACTGATACATCAAACCCATTCCGCTACTGCGGTGAATATTACGATGACGAAAACGGTCTTGTCTACCTCCGTAACCGCTATTATAACAGCACAACAGGTCGATTTATCACCGAAGACCCGATTAAAGATGGACTTAACTGGTATAGCTATTGCGGTGGTAATCCTGTGATGTTAGTGGATCCGAGCGGAACATATAGAGAACCAGGGTATAATAAATACGGAGTGTGGAGTAATAATCCAGATGCCGATGATTATGGTGTTGACTCGGTTGTATATAAAGCTCTTGGTTATTTAGGGGATGCTTGGAGTCATTTTGAGTCTTTTAGACCTGAAATTGAAGAATTGGCAAATGAAGTACGTTATTTAGCAAATGAATTAACAGCTTCTGCTATAGATATAGAAATAAAATGGTCAACAAAAGTAGGTTTGATGCCGGAAAATTTAAACTATGTAGAGCAAGTACTGTCAGCAGGATATCCATTAGCTGCTATGGAGATGAACTCGGCTAGAAATAAAGCTGATGATGCAACATGGGAGATTTTTGGAGAGGCAGGAAATGGTGATGGCGAGGCAAATGCTTTCAAACATGCGTATTGGAACGCAGAGGCGGCAAAAAGTTTGGGAGAGAAAATGACTAGATTATTTGCTAATGCTCATGAGTTTGGATGGGTATGGGAAAATATATCGAATCCTATCCCTATGGAAATGGATTTACATAATAATATGGTAGGACGAGAGGTTGGTACATCTAGTTTAGAGCAAAGAGATGTGAAATCTGCCGTCTTAAGACGATTAATAAATGGAAGTTTGTGGAAAATAGTAAATGGAGATTTGATAAAAACGAATGCAAATGCACAATTTTCATCATAGAAATTTATAAGGGAGAATAGAAATATATGAATAGCAGAAATGCAATTAAAAGAACTATAGCCGTAATTATCTGGATATTACTAATTGTCATAATATTTGGCATATCTGTTATATATCCATTTGTAAGTAAAACAGTAAGAAATATTATTGGAAAACCATTATGGTTTTTAATATATATACTGTTACCTATATTGACTGTAATAGTACCGCTATTTATTAGGTATATTTTGCAATTTAAAAGAAAAATCATAGTTAATACATTTTATATAACCATAATTTACGTGTTAATAGTATCTATAACAAGCATAGGCTGTTATAAGTACATAAAGAATTTCACCCCACAAAAATGGGAAAAATATGTAACCGAAAGGAACTTGATGTTAGAAGATTTAGAAAATAAATATTCATTAGTAGGTATGTCGATAAATGAAGCTAAAGAAATATTAGGTAATCCTGATCTGGAATCAGAAAATGAAATAGAATATATTATTGGTGAAGGATTTATTGATCCAGAGATGTTTGTATTAAAATATGATGAGCAAATTATAATTGATTTTTACACTTATATTGAATTTAAACCATGACGAGGCAAATAGTGGGTCAGATATGATAAATTTAACCGTCTGATAAAATACAATGACGGAGGAACGGAAGCAAGCTACACATATAACGCAAATAACCTGCGTCAGAGTAAGACGGTAAACGGCAGGAAGACAAGTTTTGTATGGAACGGACAGAACCTTGCAGGAGAAACGAAAAACGGAACGACAACATCATATACATACGATTCGACAGGAATAATACTGTCATATAACGGAACAGACACAACAAGATATATAAAAGACCCACATGGAAGTGTAGTGAGCCATTCTAGAAAAAATAGACAGAAAAAAGCTTCAAAAAACGGAATGAATCGCAATAATTCTTTTGTTTTCGTAGAAGTTGTTGTATTTATTCCACGGCTTGCTTGACAATGAGTCTGTACAAATATGATTTAAAGGTAAGTGAAACAGCCATTGAGGTTATTCACCTCAGTATATGTCTGTCATATTGAATTCTCATTGTCAAGCAACTTTCTTTGCATAAACACTCAGTAAATGCTCATACGCAAGCGGAGACAGCCAATTAAGAGATTTCTGTGGTCGCACGGAGTTGTAATAAGTTTCAATATATGCGAATATATCGGCTTGTGCCTCTGCCCTTGTATGATAGTGCTTATGATGCACAAGTTCGCATTTAAGACAGCTGAAAAAACTTTCTGCTGAAGCGTTATCATAAGGATTCCCCTTTCTTGACATGCTCTGAGTAATGTTATGTTTAGCCAAAGCTTGACGATATTGTGAAGAAGCGTATTGTACACCACGGTCACTATGAAAAATCAAGTTAGTTTGTGGCTTTTGACGACTTACAGCCATTTCC
>CALXQE010000022.1 GCA_944390495.1 uncultured Clostridia bacterium | reverse complement strand
TTGCTGAACTTGCTGAAAAGTATAAGTGTGCAATAATTCTCATAGGTCATATGAACAAATGCAGCGTGGGAAAATCAGCATACAGAGGGTTAGGTTCTATTGATTTTCAGGCAGCAGCAAGAAGTGTGTTAATTGTCGGCAGAATTAAGGATGAACCTGAAATCAGAGTTGTATGTCAAACTAAAAGTTCACTCGCACCCGAAGCAAAATCTATTGCTTTTAGGTTGAGTGAAGAAAACGGCTTTGAGTGGATAGGCGAATATGATGTTACGGCAGATGATTTACTTTCGGGAACTGCAAAAGGAGCAAAGAAACAAGCTGCAATAGAGTTCCTTGAAAACACTCTTGCTGACGGTCAAACGGCACAGACAGAACTAATGGAGCTTGCAAAGCAAAAGGGGATATCTGAAAAGACATTGCGAAATGCCAAAGAGGAATTGGGCGCAAAGTCAAAACGAGTAAATAACCAATGGTATTGGAGTCTTAATTAAAAATTAAGATGGCAAGATGCCCTGTTCTTATAAAAGGGGCACCTTGCCACCTTGAAAGGATGTGATAGGATATGAAGAAAATTCAAATAGAGCAAGATTTGTTTGTTCAGATGGTTAAATACTTCTTTAGTGATGAACTTGGCTTTGATGATGACGATATAAGCGAGTTTTATCACGATATAAAAAAGGGAATTGATAAAAAGCTTGATGCTATCTCAAAGCGCGGTTATTACACCAAATATAAAACTGCCGAAACCGAAGCTGAAAGGCAAGAAGCAAGGCTTAAATATCTCGATGCGGTTGGTATGCACGAAGATTTCAGATTTTAATTTTACCCTAACTACATAAACGGGAATGTGCCACATTCCCGTAAAATTACTAAGAATGAGAGGATCGAACCATGAAAGAAAAATTTATTGAAAATGGAATTGAGTATGTTCGATGCGGAGATTATTATATTCCTAATTTGTCTGTACCGCAAAATCAATATGAAATTGGCAAATACGGCAGAATGAGATTGCAGTATATTAAAAGCGAAAGAAAATGCTTCTACAGCTATCTTATGATAACCGGGAACTTGAATGAACATCTGCATGAAATTGATGTGCAGGCACAGGAGATTTTAAATCAATTTATAAAAGCGGCGGAGCAATATGCTCCCGATAAGGAGGCGCACCAAATGGAATGGGTTGGACATATGAATAACGCAAAAGCGTGTGCGGAAGAGGTTATAAATCACGAACTGATTTATGTATAAAAGTAGGAACTTAATGTTCTAACAAGCATAGCATTTGGATGTCCAAATTCTCCATTTTAGTGGCGTTGCCCCTAATACCCTGACATTAAAAGGAGAGTGCTTATGAGAACAAGAGAAAATAGAATTACGCTTAGATTAAGCGATAAAGAGTATGAAAAATTAAAAACTTCGGCAGAGAAAGTAGGCGTTCCGAGAGAGGTATATTTAAGGATGCTGGTTTCGGGAACTACTCCGAAAGAAAAACCAACGGCTGATTTTTATAGTATGACACGAGTACTTAATGCTATCGGAAACAGCATGAATCAAATTGCAAAGGTGGCAAATTCCAAAGGGTTTATAAATGTAAAAGCCTACGAGGAAAACGCACATAAGCTTAATGGACTTATTATAGAAATCGGCAAATCGGTCTTTACTCCTGAAAGGAGGGATGACAAATGGCTACTACAAGAATATGGTCTATAAGCGGTAGGCTTGATTATGTCATCAATTATGTTCAGAATCCTGAGAAGACGGACGGTAGTAAATATTATACCGATACAGAACTTCAGGCTCTGCAGGATGTTATCGACTACACGGAAAATCCAAGTAAGACAGAGGAAAGGCTATATGTCACGGGGATCAATGTATCCCCTGACATTGCCCGTGACCAAATGGTAATGACGAAGCAGCAATACGGCAAGATGGATAAAATTTTGGCTTATCACGGCTATCAGAGCTTTTTGCCTGGCGAGGTTACTCCCGACCAAGCACATCAAATCGGAATAGAGCTTGCGAGACGATTGTGGGGAGATAGATTTCAGATCTTGGTCACAACTCATCTTGATAAAGACCATTTACATAATCATTTCTGCCTGAACTCGGTATCATTTACGGATGGTTATAAGTTCAGAGGTGGCAGTAAGGCATATTGGATTATGAGAGCAGAGTCAGACAAGATTTGTGCGGAATATGGTTTGTCGGTAATAGAAAATCCCGGTAAGGGTAAAAGTTATGCCGAATGGAAAGCTGAGCAAGAAGGCAGACCTACCATAAGAGGACAAATCAGAGAGGAACTTGATGAAATCATAAAATGTTCTTATACTATGAAACAGTTTTGGGAGATATTGTCAAAGCGTGGTTATGTAATATGCAGAAGGAGACCGCAATATGAATATACCTCTTTTATACCGCCTTATGGAACAAAGCAAGTAAGATTAGACAAACTCGGACCTGAGTATACTGAAGAAGCTATTTCTGAACGAATAAGGATGGGAAGGAATGGTATAAGAAATTTTGACGCTTCAAAAATTGACCACAATGATTGGCTTAAAAAGTATGAGCCGATAAAACTCAAAGGGTTCAAAGCGCTGTATTATCACTACTTATATCTGTTCGGCAAAATACGCAAAAAGGAAACACCACAGAGAATATCGTTCTATATGCGTGAGGAACTTATAAAATTTGACCGTTATCAAAAGCAGTTTCATTTCCTGATGGACAATGATATTGAAACAATCGAGCAGCTAAACGTATTTAAGGAAAGTGCAGAAAGTAAAATTAAGGAACTAACGCTTGCTCGTAGTCGGCTATACAATAAGCTCGATAAAAAACCCGAAATTGAGAAAATCAATAAGGAGCTTCGAGAACTCAGAAAAGATGTAAGAACCTGCAATAATATTTCTGCAGATTGCGAGAGGATTCAGGAACATCAAAATTATGTTGCTCAACTTGAACAACAAGCTCAAAATGCCAATAAACAACGATTTAAAGATAAGGAGAGGTGACTATGAATTTCATAGAAGAATTGTATTATGGAAATATCAACCCGAACGAAAAACGGTTTGACAGAGACACGCAATATGCAAAGGCTTTAGAACGATTCTGTAAAAATGAAAATAAGCTTACAGAGTCTTTGAAAGGGGATAACCTGAAGCTATTCAATGACTTGGTAAATGCAAGTGATGAAGTAATTGCCTGCACCGGAACAGAAAATTTTAAAATGGGATTTATACTCGGAGTGCAGCTTATGGCAGATTGTTTTAAATATGATGCAAAAACAATATTTAAGGATATTTGAGGAGGTAATCATGAAAACTATAAAAGCTATCGTTATATTATCTGTTTTAACTATTTTCACAGCAACTACATACGCAGCAGAGGTGCCGAGAGAGTCGGCGCCCTGTAATGCCACAAACGAAGCAATTATTGTGGTAGAAAGTTTTATAGGTGATATTTTAACAGAAGTACAGAACGGATTGGGATATGCCGATGCAAGAGCTAAATCAAATCGTATATTTTTTGATGCGTGGCTTAACGGTCAAACAAATGGTTATAGCTACGGCGAACTTGTTGACATCGCCAATGCTGCAATATGGCAATACCGTGATATGTACCTGCGACCTTATTTTTACGCAAATAATCTTGAAAAAGTCAGAACTATCATCGCTCCCGTAATTGAAGATTATAAATCCGGCAAAATTACTTATGCAGATGCAGAGTTCGATGCTCGTGTAAAAATCTATCAATCGGTTACCCCGAATTTCAATCCTGATATAGAGTATATGAAAGATCCTTTGTCAAGGGATATTCCATCGGTAGATAATAGCTTATTTATTCTGGCAAGAAAACTGTTGTTGGATAGTAAAGTTTAGGACAGAAAAAGTCGACTTGTCGACTAAAAATATCCTAAAAGAAAATAAGTATCAAGATCTAGTCGATTATATCTATACAAAAGTTAAAAATAAGTTGACAAATCACAAGATATTTGATATAATCTCTATATAAAAGTTGAAAGCGAGGGGTTGTTATGAATTCACTTGACACATTAAGAGAAATATCAAATGAAAATAATGGGCTGATATTAACAAGAGTTGCAATAGAAAAAGGGATAAGCCGTTCTAATCTTTCAAAACTTTGCGAAAGTGGCAAAATAACAAGAATTGCAAATGGTCAATATGTTTTGTCTGATGAATTGAATGACGAGCTGCTGTCCTTACAAATACGCTCAAAATACGTTATATTTTCTCATGAAACTGCATTGTTTCTTAATGGAATATCTGAAAGAACGCCTTTTGAACATACAGTCACGATACCGACATCGAAGACTTTATCGCCATCTATGAGTGAGGAATGTAAGATTTATTACATCAAAGATGAACTGCATGACTTGGGAAAAGTACAACTCACTACTCCGATGGGTAACAAGGTATGGGCGTATAACATTGACAGAACAATTTGTGACATTGTAAGAAGTCGCAGCAGAATGGCAGACGAGACTTTTATAACAGCTATTAAGAATTATGCTGCAAGCCCCGATAAAAATCTTGCTAATCTTAGCTTGTATGCGAGTAAAATGAAAATATTATCTCAGGTAAGACAATATTTGGAGGTGTTATTATGAGTAATGCAAAGGCAATGAGCCTGAAAGCAAAAATAAGAAATATAGCAAAATCAAAAAATATCCCTGCACAAGTTATTTTGCAGAACTATATGTTTGAGAGATTTCTTAACAGACTGTCTGCTTCGGAATACAAAGAAAAATTTGTTTTAAAAGGTGGTATGCTTGTAGCTGCCATTGTTGGAATTGATAACAGAGCAACAATGGATTTAGATACCACTCTAAAGAATTTACCGCTTACACCGGAAGCTATTGAAAAAGCTTTGAAAGAAATCTTTGCAATTGATTTAAATGATGATGTAAGTTTCTCATTAAATGGAATATCCCCAATACGAGAAGATGATATTTACGGTGGATACAGAGTTGCTTTAGATGCAGTGTATGAAACTATCGTTACGCCTATGACAATAGATGTTTCAACGGGTGATGTTATTACACCAAATGCTGTAAAGTATGATTTTACGGGTATATTTGATGATGAGCTTACATTCGAGGTGTGGGCATATAACATAGAAACAGTATTGGCAGAAAAGATTGAAACTATCTTGAGAAGAAGTATGTTTAACACGAGACCAAGAGATTTCTACGATGCTTACATACTTATTACAACACAGAACTTTGATAAAGCCACATTTACAGAGGCTCTCAATAAAACGATAGAACATAGAGGAACGAGAAATCAAATAAATGATTTCGGCTCTACAATGGAGATTGTTTCAGAGAGTGCAGATCTTAAAAGAATGTGGAATAACTATCAGTCACAATTTCCATATGCTAAGGATATAAGCTTCGAGGAAGTATGTAATTCGATTATGGAGTTACTCGCTAAAATTTAACATTATAGACCAATATGCCTATTCCAAGTAACGGAATAGGCATATTGGTCGTATATTTACGATAATACAGTTTGTGCAACATGTAGAAATTTGAAAAATGTCTCTTAGATATTGACCGAAATGTTATAATTTGTTATAATAAATTATAACATTTACCATGGAGGCGTGTGTCATGGAGTTTAAAGATAAGGTGTTTCAACTAAGAATGCAGTTAAATATGAGCCAAGAGACTCTTGCAAGGAATTTGGGTGTATGCTATGCAACTGTTAATCGTTGGGAAAAAGGAGTAAATATACCTAGACCACAACAGATTTTTGTATTTGATAAATATTGTAAAGAAAATAATATAATTTTTGAGGAGGTATCAAGATGAGTGTAAATACAATGCCATTAGAGGCGGAAACGAGATTACTAATTGATAGAAACCTTGAAAATTTAGGATGGAAATTTAAGGGTAAAGACAAAAATGTATATGTTGAGCAACCCCGTACGGACGAAGAAAAGAAAAAACTTGGTGGTAAACGCCCTGATTATGTACTATATTCTAAAGATAGTGATAAACCACTTATAATCATTGAGGCTAAAAAACCAGGCTCACGAATTGATACTGCGTTAGAGCAAGGTATAAATTATGCTCGTAAACTTGAAGCACCACTTGTTTTTGCAACAGACGGTGTATTTTGTAAAGCATTTCATACTGGTGCAAACCGCACTCCGATATTAAACGGTGAAGAAGTTGATGAATTTATTCGCGAAGCTCTCGCATTAAGATATTTAACTTCTTATGAAGTTAATACTGTAAGTCCAAAGGTACAATACGACCGTAAGGAACTCATTAGAGTTTTTGATGAGGCAAACAATATGCTTCGTGGAGAAGGTCTGCGTGCTGGCATTGAACGTTTTGGGGAATTTGCAAACATTCTGTTTTTGAAACTTATTAGCGAAAGCGAACAGATTAAGCGTGAAAGTGGCATTGATACTAAATTTGACATTGCTTGTAGTTGGGATAGCATTAAGCAAATACCGTCATCTACCCGTATTGAGTATATAAACAAAACGGTATATGATAAACTAAACGAACTTTATAATACAGACATTTTTACACCATTACAGATTAGAGATGCAAGCATCCTAAAAGAAATTATGGATAAGCTTGATCCACTTATGCTTACGGATGTCGATAGTGATGTTAAAGGAGATGCTTTTGAATATTTCTTAAAAGCCTCAACTTCCACAAAAAATGACTTAGGTGAGTATTTTACTCCACGTCATATTGTAAAAACAATGGTTAGATTGGTTAATCCACAAATAGGAGAAACAGTTTATGATCCGTTTTGTGGTACAGGCGGATTTTTGATTGAATGTTTTCGTCACATTTACAATAATATGGCTCGAAACGAAAAAAATCTAAAGAT